>MHBB01000147.1:27105-37894 GCA_001803185.1 Legionellales bacterium RIFCSPHIGHO2_12_FULL_35_11 | reverse complement strand
AGATAGCGTAAATTTAAACAAGCAATTTCTATACCATCTTCCTGGCACTTTAAAGTAGCAGTTTTTAAACTTCCATATGTACTGCCAAATCCGAGCAAAAGAATTTTTGCCTTTAAATTGCCTTCAACCTCAAGCGGAGAATATTCATTAGCAGTATTTTCTATTTTCTTTAATCTAATATCTACCATGTGTTGATGATTATTTGCATCATAACTTACTTGCCCAAAGTCACCATGTTTTTCTAATCCACCTAGCTGATAGATAAATCCTGGTGTTCCAGGGGTATTCCAGCTACGGCTTAAATTTTCATTCCTTGCAAATGGTTTAGCATTTTGATTTTGTATTATTTCTGGTAAATAGAGTGATTCAATACTTGGAATTTGCCATGGCTCAGCAGCAACAGCTAGATATGCATCCATCAAAACAATAACTGGCGTCATATACTTAATTGCTATTTTAAATGCTTCAATAATAGTATAAAAACAATCGGCTGGTGATTTGGGAGCTAAAACAGTAAGTGGTGACTCGCCATGCCTACCATACATTGCTAAGCGTAAATCGCTTTGTCCAGTTTTAGTTGGTAATCCGGTAGAAGCACCTGCTCTGGAAACGTCTAAGATTACTAACGGCAATTCACAAGCAACACCTAATCCAATACTCTCACTTTTTAAATCCATGCCTGGACCAGATGTACATGTTAACGCAAGATTTCCAGCAAACGATGCCCCAAGACACGCGCAACATGCAGCAATTTCATCTTCCGCTTGTAATAACTCCACGCCGAAATCTTGCAATTTAGCACATTCTTCCAATATTGCTGAAGCTGGAGTAATTGGATATCCAGCAACCAAAACTTTTTTGTTACTTATTGTAGCAAGAGTTGCAAGCCCCAATGAAACTGCTTCAACGCCCGTTATTTGTCTATAATCACCCTTTTCTCTTTGCGCATCGCCAATAACATATGGCCTTTTAATGAGCTCTAAGGTCATGCTATAGTTATATCCTGCTTTCAGTGCTTCCTTATTCGCCATTAAAATTTCAGGATTTTTTTTAAATTTGTGTTCAATAAAATCTAAACAATGGTCAATTGATAGATCAAATAACCATAATACCATGCCTAATACATAAAAATTTTTTGATTTCTTTGCTTCTGAATGTGAGATATTAAATTTAGATAAGGCTTCTAAGGTATTCTTAATAAGTGGCAAAGATATTATTTGATAATTTTCTTGTATAGATTCTAGAAAATCAGACGATAACCCAGCTTTATCCCAATCTTTTTGCTGCATGCTATCTTCATTTACAATCAAAAGGCCATTTGGATTTAGAAACTGGAGAGAATTTTTTAAAGCAGCTGGATTTAAAGTCACTAGGACATCCAATGACTCGCCAGCTGTGAATATAGCTTGTTCAGCTATTGCTAACTGAAATCCAGAAACACCCGCAACAGTGCCTGCTGGAGCTCGAATTTCAGCAGGAAAATCTGGTAAAGTGCGGACATTTTTACCAGCAAGTGCCGCGCTTATTGTTAATTGTTCGCCGACTAATTGAACACCATCACCTGAGTCACCGGTCAGACGTATTACCAAAGGATCTAGTATAGGCATAATTTCGTGCTTCCTGCATCAATTGCCGCATGCTACTAACCGCCTCTTTAAAACCAACAAAAAGTGCTCTTGCTACAATAGCATGACCAATATTTAACTCATGAAAAACATCGATAGCAGCTATTGGCTGAACATTATGATAATGCAAACCATGGCCACCATTTACTATTAATCCTAGATTAGCAGCATATTCAGCCGCTTGTCTAATTTTATCTAATTCAATTGCTTGGTTTTCACCAACAGTATTAGCATAATTACCTGTGTGTATTTCAATTGTAGTCGCTTTTGCTTCAAATGCAGCATTAATCTGCTTAATATCTGGAGCTATAAATAATGATACTTCACTATTATTTTTTTGCATTCTCTTAACTGCTTCAGAAATTACTGTGAAGTTTGCAATTACATCTAATCCACCTTCCGTAGTTAACTCTTCTCTTTTTTCTGGCACAAAACAAACATGCTGCGGAGAAATTTCTTCAGCAAAAGCAAGCATCGCGTCAGTCACTGCCATCTCAAAATTCATTCTAGTCTGCAGGACTTTTCTTATTAATCGCACATCTCTTTCATTTATATGCCGCCTATCTTCCCGTAGATGTAAAGTAATGCCATCCGCTCCAGCTAGTTCAGCATCAATTACAGCTTGTACCGGATCAGGGTAATTACATCCTCTTGCTTCACGTAAGGTTGCGATATGATCAACATTAACACCTAAATAAATTTTATTTTTTAATTGCAAATTCATCTTAATACCTTTTTCTAGGTTTAACTCACTACAAAGCTAATCTCCACTCTGTTCCATTAGCTGTATCTTCTAATTCAATGCCATCAGCTAATAACTCTTTTCTAATTGAATCAGCTTCAGCCCAATTTTTTTCAGCACGAGCTATATTTCTCTTATTAATTAGCGATGCAATTTCAGTCTGATCTTTTGCTAAATTTTTAAAACAAGTTTGCAAAAACACATCTGGGGTTTCAGTTAAAAACCCAAGTATTTTTGATAATTTTATTAATGTATTTGCAAGTTTAGCAGATCTACTTTTATTTACTTCATGACTTAATTCAAACAAAATTGATATGGCAACAGGCGTATTAATATCATCTTCCATTGCCTGATTAAATTTTAAAACCCAAGAATCAACGACTACATCTTCAATAATCTTTATATCTTTTATTGCTTGATAAAATCTAGCTAAAGCTCTTCCAGCATTAGTAATATTCTCTTCAGAATAATTTAAAGGGCTACGATAGTGACTACTTAATAGGAAGTATCGAATCACTTCTGGGTGATATTTTTTTAAAACATCCTTAATTGTATAAAAATTACCTGTAGACTTCGACATTTTTTCGTTATTGATTTGTAACATTCCAGAATGCAACCAATAATTTGCAAATGGCTTACAATTAGCTACCTCACTTTGGGCAATTTCATTTTCATGATGCGGAAATTGTAAATCTAAACCACCACCATGAATATCAAACTGCTCACCTAGCTCACAGCTAGCCATTGCTGAACATTCTATATGCCATCCAGGTCGGCCATTTCCCCACGGTGAGCTCCATGATGGCTCATGATCTTTCGCTTTTTTCCATAATACAAAATCTAATGGAGAGCGCTTATCTTCACTAATTTCAACTCTTGCTCCAGCCATTAAACCATCGATATTTTTTTGAGATAACTTTCCATAATCTTTAAATTTAGAGACCTCATAATAAACATCACCACTTTCTCCTAAGTATGCATGCCTATTATCAATTAGTTTTTCTATTAAAGAAATTATTTCTGATATATGATCTGTCGCTCTTGGCTCACTATCAGGTGGAAGAATATTCAGAGCTTTTTCATCTGCATGCATTTCATAAATATACTTTTCAGTTAACTCATGGATAGAAATACCTAATTCATTTGCTCTGTTGATTATTTTATCATCTATATCCGTAATATTTTTAACATATTTAAGTTTATAACCTATATTTCTGAGATAACGAGCAATAACATCAAAACTAACCATAGATCTAGCATGTCCTAGATGACAAAAATCATATACTGTCATTCCACACACATACATATTTACAGAGCTATCATGCATTGGCTTGAATAGCTCTTTTTTTCTACTGAGTGAGTTATAAAGCTTCAACATAATTATTTTGCCTCTAATTTAGCCCAACTACTTTTCAAATCAACTACTCTATGTAACGAAGTTACTTGATTATTTGCAATTTTATTAACCTTATAATACCCTAATCTTTCAAATTGAATAACAGCATCTAAATGCTCATTTAAGATAGCAGGCTCACAATACGCTATCTTCTCTTGAAGAGAATTTTTATTTAAAAATTGCATGAAATCGTCTTCTCTTCCAGGGTTTTCATCCATAAATAATCTATCAAATTGCTGTACTACTATCTTCTTTGCTGTTTTAACAGAAACCCAATGAATAACCCCTTTCACTTTTCTTCCAACTGGATTTTTACCAAGAGTTTCAGGATCATAAGTACAGATTAACTCAACTACTTCGCCGGCATCATTATAGATAATCTCGTTACATTTAATCACATAACTGTGTCTTAATCTTACTTCCTTATCTTTAGCTAGTCTAAAAAAACCTTTAGTAGGATTTTCCATAAAATCACTACGTTCTATATAAATTTCACGACTAAATGGTAATTCTCGCGTTGCGCTGTTTGCATCTTGTGGAGAATATGATGCGTTTAACATATCTTCTTGTTCATGCGGATAATTTTCTATAATAATTTTTAACGGATCTAAAACAGCTAAAGTACGTTTCGTAGTTTTATTTAACTCTTCTCTGACGCAATCCTCTAAAATTGAAACATCGATTACTGAATCACTTCTGGAAATACCTATTATTTCACAAAAATCACGAATAGCCTTCGGAGGATATCCTCTGTTTTTCATACCTTTAATTGTTGGCAACCTTGGATCATCCCAGCCAGATACTATTCCATCCTCAACAAGCTGCCGAAGTTTTCTTTTAGAAGTAACTGTGTGCGACAAATTAAGTCTTGCAAATTCTGTTTGAATAGGTCTAGCAGGAACTGGTAAATTTTCAATAAACCAATCATACAAAGGTCTATGATCTTGAAACTCTAAAGTACACAAGGAATGAGTAATATGTTCTATTGCATCAGATATAGGATGAGCATAATCATACATTGGATAAATACACCATTTATCGCCAGTTCTTTGATGATGAGCATGACGAATTCTGTATAGAACAGGATCACGCATATTGATATTTCCTGATGCCATATCAATTTTTGCCCTTAAAACATGTTTGCCATCTGCAAACTCACCCGATCTCATTCTAGAAAACAAGTCAAGGTTTTCTTCTATAGATCTATTTCTATAAGGACTTGTCTTACCAATTTCCTGCCAATTACCACGATACTCTCTAATTTTTTCTTGGCTAAGGCTGTCAACATATGCAAGGTTTTTTTTAATTAACTCAACTGCATAGTCATATAAATTTTCATAATAATCTGATGAATATTTTATATCTTTCCATTTATAACCCAACCAGGAAACATCATCAATAATAGAGTTTACAAACTCATCTTCCTCTTTCAAAGGATTAGTATCATCAAATCGTAAATAGCAGTGGCCGGGGTATTTATCTACGAGCCCGAAGTTTAGGCATATGGATTTTGCATGACCAATGTGTAAATATCCATTTGGCTCAGGTGGGAATCTCGTTACAATTTCCGAGTATTTTTTGGTAGATAAATCATTTTCTATAATTTGTTTAATAAAATTAAGTGGCTTATCATCAGCTATTGTGCTATCAACATTATTCATAATTATTCTCTAATCTATATATAAAGGTTTAGAAATACTCTCTTTAATATCAAATTCTTTAGGATATGTAACGCCCATCAAATATAAACCATATGGCGGAGCTGTTTCTGCTCCTAGCTTTCTATTTTTAGATAACAGCACTTCATTTGACCAATTCACTGTTTTTTTACCTGAGCCAATAGCAATTAGTACGCCAGCAATATTTCTAACCATATGGTGTAAAAAAGCATTTGCCTTAATGTCAATTAATATTAAATCATCAATTCTTTTTACACTAATTTCTGAAATATTTCGCATAGGAGTTTTAGCTTGACACTCGACTGAACGATATGATGTAAAATCGTGTTCTCCTCTCAAACATTGCGCTGCTTCATGCATAAGATGTGCATCAAGCTGGCGATACTGCCATGTTATATTAGATCTAAGTAGGGCTGGACGAACGGCTGAGTTATGAATAATATATCTATATTTTCTAGATATTGCTGAAAATCTAGCATGAAATTCATCTGAAATTTCTTTACCCCACTTTACACATATATCTTTAGGCAATGCTGAATTTACACCATAAACCCATGCCCTTATACTTCGATGATTTTCAGAGTCAAAATGAATTACCTGATTAGATGCATGCACTCCTGTATCTGTTCGTCCAGCACAAACAACTTTTACCTCGTGATTGGCAACACTACTGATAGCCTTCTCTAATGTACTCTGCAAAGTTTTTAAACCAACTTGCTCTTGCCAACCATGGTATTGACTGCCGTCATACTCAATTACTAGAACTATTCGCACTCAAAGTTCCTACTAAAATACTAAATTTACTGAATTTTAACATAATTTTAATTATATCGCCTTTAGATATTTAAGTTATAATATACTAAATTTTTTGAGATTTTATAAAAACATGGTCGGTAAAATATTAGATGGCAGAATAGCAAGCGCTACTATCAAGAACAAAATTAAACAAGATATAGAAATGGCAATTAATAATGGCTGTCGTCCACCTGGTTTATCAGTAATACTTATTGGCACAGATAAAGCATCTGAAATATATGTAAATGCTAAAAGAAAAGCTTGCCTTGAAGTTGGCATAAAGTCTTTTTCTTATAATTTACCATCTGAAACCACTGAAAATGAATTAATCGAGTTAATCAATAAATTAAATTTGGACAAGGAAGTAAATGGAATTTTAGTCCAATTACCTCTACCAAGTCATATTAATACTGACAACATAATTGAACACATTAACCCCCATAAAGATGTAGATGGATTTCACCCCTATAATTTCGGTAGATTAGCGAAAGCTAATCCACTAATGCGACCATGTACTCCATATGGAATTATTCAATTACTAAATTTTTACAATATTCCAATAGCCGGCAAGAAAACAGTTATTTTAGGAGCATCAAATATAGTTGGCAGGCCTATGGCTCTGGAACTTTTGCTTGCTAAAGCAACTGTTACTATTTGTAATAGCAAAACTAGAGAATTAGAAAAGTTAGTACGTATTGCTGATATCATTATTAGTGCAACAGGAATTCAAAACATTACCGAAAGTACGTGGTTTAATTCAAACCAAGTAGTAGTTGATGTAGGAATTCATAGAATTAACGATAAAATTTGTGGTGATATAAATTTTGCCGAAGTACAAGATAAAGTTGCCTGGATTACTCCTGTACCTGGTGGAGTTGGTCCGATGACCATAGCAACATTATTAGAAAATACCGTTCGCTCATGGAAATTAGCAATTATAAAATAGCATTTTTGTTCTTTAACCCGCCTATCTGGTTGCCACATATTCGTCATTGCGAGCCTTTATACAGGGCCTGAAAAACGTTCCGAACTAACTTGGCGTCACTGCGAGTGATGCAATCGGCTTTATTTACTGTTTAAAGCGCAAATCAGTATTTTCTTCTGGTTGACCTTCATCTTCAACTTTACTTGCATTAGAATCTACAAAGTTTGTCAAAGAATCTTTCAGTTTTATTGTTTTTTGAATTGACTTTGTAGGGGTTATTGCAACTGCTCCAAAAGTAATCGCATTTAATGCCACTTTAATACCATGCCAAATACTACCAAAGAAACCGCGATGATTTTTAAGCTCGCTATTTTGTGACTCTTCAATTAATTTGTTGCAATTTTCACTAAAATTTTGAATAGATAATTTTCCTTGTATTAGGTTTTCTTTTTGAACAATTAAATTACTATAGAGATCCAAAGCTGCTTTTGCGGCTTTCAAGTATCCACGATTTGATAACTCCTCACCTTTCTCTTTAATTTCTTGAAAATTAACAGTTAAAATCTGTGTGACATCATAAATAGCACCAATATCTATTCCTTTCAAAATTATCTTTTGAAGTACTTCACTATCCCTAATATCTTTAGGTTCTAAGTTATTTTTCAGTGTTTTATTTTGTATTTTTTCTTGTATTTTACCCAACAGCATCGCAGTAAAAAGCTCAAAATGCTCTTCAGTCATTGGATGGATATAGTTTTTTTCAGCACATTCCCCTTTGGAGACTGCACGGCGTAACATAGTAACCATATCAGAACACTCAGCGGTTTTTATTGCTCTTGTAATAGTGTCATATGCAACTTCATCAGGATTTTCTTGTTTTCGTTGATCGAGCAATTCACGTAGTTTTTCACCTCTTAATTCTCCACGCGAAGACATGCGATTGGAAACTTGAATTGATTCACCCGTCGAATAATTTGTCATTGTAAAAAAGTCATTTTTATCAGTATTTGAATATTCAATCTCAGATAGCTTTGTTTTTTTAAAAAAATCCACTTGTGTTTGTATGGATGGATCTGCAAATACAAGTTCTTTTAAATCAAATAAGTTATTTGCATAGCTGTATATTGTGTTAAATGGAATTTCCAGGAGCATATCTTTAGATACTATGATGACATCCTTTTTAAGGATCTCATCATTTTTAAGGATCATTTTAATTGCCAAAGTAAAGACTATAAGTAGGATTATAGATCAGATACATTAAAATGTAAACTTGTTCAGAGTTTTTCTCCTGGGTTTTTAGAAGCTGATACAGTTGCACATTGCGGTACATCATTGGCTGGTAGTTTTATTTGGAGCCTAACAATGACTGATATATATTCAGAATGGACTGAGCTCAGGGCCGTGTGGAATAAAGGATCGATTGGAGTAGTATCCTTGTCTCTCCAAGATCGAACAAGGATACAAAAAACCATCAAACTATTTAATATCCATATTACTTTGCGTTAGAACTAAAAGCTCCCTGATTACTACAAAAAACATTACATATGTTAATACACTCGCAGATTTTAAATTTCCTAAAATATAATTCCAGCGATCTAATTTATCGGAGTTTAATTTAGCCCATTCACTTAAAAACTCTTGGAAATTAAGTCCTTCCGGATTACTATTAAGTAAACTTAATGTTAGCCTTCTTTGATGCCAGTCAAAATCATCCCTTAGTGATTCCCTTGACAATGCCTCCCAATGATTTTCAGTGGAATTAATAATAATCTCGTTTCGGATCCAACCAAGATTCAAAAAATCACCAACTTGAAAATACGCTTTCGCCGCATTTTCAATACCTAAACCAGAACTACGTGCAATTTCAGAAATATCTAATGCTGGAAATAAACTTCTAGCGCTAGTTATTTCATGAGCCAACTTATCAGATATTCCAAGATTAACGTAATTACTATAATGCTCATCGTACCTAGTTCTTTGTTCATCAACAATACAATTAATAAAAGATTTCCGTAACTCTGTTACATCATTTTTATATTTATTAATCAACGTTTCAATATCTAGATTCATATTCTGTGAACTTAAAAACCAGCGCACAAAACGACGTAATAAACGCATGTATACTATCATAATATTCATTTGTTCATTTTCAGGAATTACTGCGTCTAATTTTTCAATCTGTTGCCAGGTAGTATCCATATCCATTACTTCCCTAGCTATAATATAACATCTAACTATATCGGAAACAGCTGCGCCAGTTTCATGCTGCATTCTAAATATAAAACTAAAAGTCATCTCACTAATTATAATGTTACTAATACGAGTAACTATAATTTCACGTTTTAAAGGATGCGTCTCCATTTGCTTTTTAAAACTTTCACGCAAAGGCTTAGGAAAATAGTTTACTAATAAAACATTCAAATAAGGATCTTCTGGTAGATTAGAAGATAAAACAGATTCCTTTAATAGAATTTTACAGTAACATAATAGTACAGCTATCTCAGAACTAGTTAATCCTTTTCCCTCTAATTTCCTTTCCATTAAGGTTTTATTATCTGGCAAAAATTCTAATTCTCTATCAAGCTTACCTGAAGCCTGCAACTCATCTATGAGTCGCATATGTAATTCTATAGTTTTATAAGATTGAAACACTGATAAATTAATAGATCGAGTTTGTAAGTAATTCTCCCTAATAACTAACGATGCAATCTCATCTGTCATCTCGGTTAGTAATTCATTTCTTTGTTTTACAGTAATGATCCCTGATGCAACTATCCCATTTAATAAAATTTTTGTGTTAACTTCTTTATCAGAACAACTAACACCAGCACAATTATCAATGGAATCAGTATAAATTAAACCATTCTGGTTGGCATATTCTACTCTTCCTAATTGAGTAATACCTAGGTTTCCGCCCTCAACAACAGACATGCAATTAAGCTCATTTCCATCAATCCGAATCACATCATTGGCTTTATCTCCTGCATCTACCGCAGTTTCTGTTTTAGACTTAACAAAAGTCCCTATCCCACCAAACCATAATAAATCAACTTTGGCTTTTAAAATTAATCTAATTAATGCATTTGGTTCAATTTTGGTGTGATTTACCTTAAATAATTGCTGCATTTCAGGGCTTAATATAATAGATTTAGCATTTCTTCGAAATACTCCACCACCACTTGAAATTAACTTCTTATCATAGTCCTCCCATGACGAACCAGGCAAATTAAATAACCTTTGTCTTTCAAGAAAACTTAACTTAGCACACGGAGTTGGGTCAACAAAAATATGCATATGATTAAATGCGGCAATTAATTGAATATGGTTTGATAACAACATCCCATTCCCAAACACATCCCCGGCCATATCTCCTATACCAACTACAGTAAAATCGGTTGTTAAGATATCAATACCTTTTTCATAAAAATGCCGATTAACAGACTCCCATGCGCCCTTCGCAGTAATACCCATTTTTTTATGGTCATAGCCAATTGAGCCGCCAGAAGCAAAAGCATCGCCTAACCAAAATCCGTATTCTATTGATATTGCATTAGCTATATCTGAAAAAGTAGCTGTGCCCTTGTCTGCTGCAACAACCAAATATGGATCATATTCGTCATAGCACAC
>MHBB01000147.1:14747-27076 GCA_001803185.1 Legionellales bacterium RIFCSPHIGHO2_12_FULL_35_11 | reverse complement strand
CTGTGCCTTCATCAACCCTAAAATTTCAGTACGGAAATCTTCTCGCCTATCGGACCAACGTAATCCACCACGCGCTACCTTTCCACAACGTAAGTGCACAGCTTCAAATTTAGGAGAATAAACAAATATTTCAAACATTGGATAAGGCTTTGGCACACCTGGAATACCTGCGCTTTGCAGTTTTATTGAAATATAGTTTTTATGACTACCAAGATTATCAACTTGATAAAAATTAGCACGAAGAGTTGCCTTTATTGCTGCAATATACTGACGAATAATTTTATCTTCATCAAGATTTGTAACTTTGTCTAAATCTTGTTCAATTTCATTTTCTAATGCTGATGAGAACTCTTCTCTTGAACCAAGTAAGCAAGGATCAAATCTAATTTCAAAAAGTTTTACTAACTTTTTAGCAATTGACGAATTATTTACCATTGATTGTTCAATGTATTCCTGGCTAAATGTAAATCCAATTTGTTTAAAATATTTAGCGTACATTCTTAATATTACAACTTGTCGTGAATTGATTCCTGCTGTTAGAACAAGTTGATTAAATCCATCATTCTCAGCATCCCCAAACCATACACGAGAAAATGCATTTTCAAATAACTCTTTAATTTCATCAATATTTACCAAGGAACCATTTGCATAATGCATAGAGAATTCATTAATAGATACTTCATTTTCATCACTAAATTTAATATTAAATGGTCTCTCACTTATTGCTTTTAGGCCTAAATTTTCAATAATTGGTAAAACTTCTGATAAAGGCAAAGTATCATCATATTGATATATTTTTAGTTTAAAGTTTTCTGCTGATTCATCAACTGAACGATAGAAATTTAAAACCAAATCATTTTTATCTGATAATTCCTCGATATGTTTAATATCAATCAAAGCTGTATTAGGTTGAAAGCTAGCTCGATAGATAGTTGGAAAAGCATATTTATATTTATTGTTTAGAAAGTTCGCTTTTTCTTCACCATATGTACAAAACAATAAACTTTGCAAATCCTCAGACCAAGACCTGCCAGCCTCTACAAGTTGACGCTCAATATCTTTATAATCAAAATCAACCCCGGCTTTCGGGTCTATTCTAACCATAAAATGAATTCTTGCTAGATTAGACTCACCAAATAAAGTTGTATAACTTATATCTGTTGCAGAAAATTCCTTTTCAAGAATTTTTTGCATAGCTCGGCGTAATTCTGTATTAAACAAATCTTTAGGCACATAAACAAGACAAGAAAGAAATCTATGATATAAATCAAGACGATAAAACAATCTTATTTTTCGTCTATCTTGCATGTGAAATATACCCATAGATATTTCTAATAAATCTTCATCCGATCCTTGTATCAAATCATCCCGCGGTAATGTTTCAATAATATTCAATAAGACTCTACCAGCGTGGCTTCTTAGACTAAGTCCTGATTGTTTTATTATCGCTGATACTTTATGCCTAAGAAATGGTATATGTTTTGGATTGGTATTATAAGCTTCTGAAGTATATAAACCTAAAATCCTTCTTTCACCTATCACTTCACCTTTATTATTGAATCTCTTTACACCGATATAATCTGTATGTGCACCTCTGTGCACACTGGAACGAGTGTTTGTTTTAGAAACCACAAGAATCTGCTGCGATAACATCAATTCTCTAGCTTCCGGGGTCATGTTAGAAATAAATAAAGATTTAGAAGGGTTAAATTCTTCCCTTAAAACCCCAAAACTTGTATGTGGCACTACTTCTAATAAAATATCATTTGCAGTATGCTTTAATTCATAATCTCGCACACCTAGCAAAGTAAAATGGTGGTCCTCTATCCATTGTAAAAATTTTTTTGTTTCAGATACTTCTTGCTGGTCTAATGTTGGAGGTGCGTAATCTAATTCCTCGATGATATCGTTAACTTTTTTACGCATTATCTCCCAGTCATCTACTACAGCGCTATTTTTGCTTAAAGCAAATTTAATTTCTTCAAGTAAATTCTCAAGAACTTTCGGATCTGTTTGTCTATCAATCTCTATGAATATTGGTGCCTCAACAACGGCATTTTGCTTATTTTCTGCGCTACGAGATAATACCTCTGTTACATTTCCTGATTGATCTCTAACTATGCTTATACCACCCATATGAGTGATAAGATGCATGGATAGCTCCATTTTGCTAATTACAATTCGCAAGGAATCAACTAAAAAAGGCCTATCGTTACAAATGACTTCAATTACTGTATGTGTAGTTTGCCAACCATATTGCTCATAATTAGGATTATATATTCTTACTTTTGTTTCATCAGGAGATCTATTTTCAATAAAATTCCAAAAATTTATACTAGCACCAAATAAATCTTTAATACCCCATGCCTCTAAATCCTCTAAGCATAATGTAGAAAAAAATCTACTAACAAATTCTATACATAGTTTAGCCTGCTTAGCGTTTAATTTATCTTTTATTTTATCAACTAACGAACCAATAATTATCTCTTTACCTTGCTCAAATTTATGAGACATCGTGTTACTCCAAAATAATTAATTACATAAAGTATTTATACTAAAGGATATGAAGTATTTTTCCCGCCTATCTGGTTGCTACATATTATGATAATTTCGTCATTGCGAGGTACAGGGAACATAGCTACGAACCCTGGTTTGCTTCGTACCTCGCAATGACGAATATGTGGCAACCAGATAGGCAGGGTATTTTTATTCAATTATACAGGTGCGCGTTCCAATTTTAATCCAATCTGATAATTTAATGATGTCCTTATTTCGCATTCTTATACAACCGTGTGAGCCTGGTTTACCAATATCATTGCTATCTGGCGTGCCATGGATATATATGTATCTACTTAATGTATCAACGTTACCACCCTTATTAAACCCAGGCTCTATGCCATCAAGCTGCAAAATCCGAGTTAAAATCCAATCTCTGCTCGGATGAGCATTGGCTAATTCTTCATTATATATTTCACCAGTCCATTTTCTTGAAACAAAAACGCTGTTTATTTCATTTTCCAGACCTATTATACTATGAATAATATGCAAACCTCTAGGTGTGCATTCACTATTTATCAGTTCACCAAGACCATTTTTTCCAGTTGAAACTGGAAAAGTCATAACATTATGGTTATTATCATAACAATGCATAATTTGCTGACTCGCAATAATTTCTATTCGTTGATTTTGCATTTATTATTCACATATCCCTATTGTTTTCACATTCATAAATTCTAGCATACCATCTATAGATAGTTCCCTACCAAAACCACTACATTTAATTCCGCCAAATGGTAGCAAAGGATTTGATGATGACATTGAATTAACAAAACAACTACCGGCTTGTACTTCATGGGTAGCAAGATATTCTCCTCTTTGTAGGTCACTAGTAAATATAGCCGCACTTAATCCAAATCTAGTGTTATTAGCCAAATATATAGCATCATTTTCATCTTTTGCAGAAATAATACTTATTACAGGACCAAAAATTTCATCATCAAATGCTGGCATTCCTGGCTTAACATTTACAAGAATTGTAGGTTGAAAATAATAACCTTTTTTCTCAACCATTTTGCCACCTAATAATATTTTAGCTCCGCATAACACACTTTCATTAACTTGCTCTTGAACTTTTATTTGTAGATCTTTTCTAGCTAAAGGACCACACTGCGTGTTAATATCTAGAGGATCACCTACCTTGTATTCTTTAACAAGATTAGATATTTTTACGATTAATTCATCATGTATCTTTTCATCAGCAATAACTCTTTTTGCTGAAATACAAACCTGGCCACTGTTGTTTAAGCGTGATTTTACGATATTTTTTGCAGCCAAATCTAAATTAGCATCCTTTAAAACAATGTAAGGATCACTTCCACCTAGTTCTAATACAGACTTTTTTAAATTTTTTGCAGCTAACGCGGCGACTGCAGATCCAGCTCTTTCACTGCCGGTTAATGTTACGCCAGAAACTTTGGGATTTGCAATTACTTCTGCGGCAATTGAGGTATCAATAATTAAATTTTGAAATACACCTTTTGGAAAACCAGCTTCTTCAAATATTTCCTGAATCATAACACCAGCACCAAAAGTGTTTGGTGCATGCTTAAGCAACGCAACATTACCAGCCATAATATTTGGCGCAGCAAATCTAAAGACCTGCCAGAAAGGATAATTCCATGGCATAATAGCCAAAATAACTCCTAGAGGTTGGTAGCTTACCAAACTCTTTTTCATTTTGGTTTTAATTTCTTTTGCCTTCAAAAAATCTTTGGCATTATTTGCATAATATTCCATTACTAAGGCACATCTTTCAATTTCTAAAATCCCAGCCTTGATTGGTTTACCCATTTCCTGAGCTATAAGTTTTGCAAACTCTTCTTTACGCGCTAATAAAATTTTTGCTAGACCTAGCATAAGGGATTTTCGATGCGATATTTCTACTTTTTTCCAAGTATTAAAGGCTGTAAAAGATAAATCAACTTTTAATGAAACTTCATGGCTAGTTTCTGACTCATAAGTAGATAGTATTTCCTCAGTAGAGGGATTAATTATTTCAAATTTCAAAATATTCTCCATTTTATATTGGATTTTGTACTAATTTAGAATTAGAATGTCAGTAAAAACTTAACGACTATTCTACATTATTTATGGAAATTTATAAAAAAATAATTTGCTCATCTCTTTTGTCTTTTGTTGTGAACATTTGTTATGCTAATGCTTCTGTTTTTCCAAAAGGTTGCGAAGTAACTGGATTTGGATTTAGTAATGATTTTTTAGTTCTTAATGAAACTGGAAATCAGAGTTATTTCTTGATTCAAAATCGCTCGAATAAAAAAATAGAGTTTGAGCACTATGATACTACCCCTGATGTATTTATGAGTCCTAAATTGGAAAGCAAACTTTTACCAGGAAACTGGTCAGCATTTGCATCTGATATTGACAATACATACTTTAACTGTTTTACATATGAAAATAACGAACGCGTTACCATAAATTGCAGTGAAATACTTGATGTATGTCAATATCCCAGAGTAAAATTTGCTTTAAGTAATATGGGTACTTATTGGGTTTCTACTAATAAGCCGCAAAGTCAAGTAATTCGAGATTCAATAAAAAAAGGTATTTTTCTGCATTGGTAATTAATAATTTAAACCAAGACTTTTAGCTAAGCTAAGGAGCCGTGCAACCAATGGCATTCGTTTAAGAAAAAAGTGTTGTCGTCGCGAACGTAGTGAAGCAATCCGGAGCATATTTATGCTCAAGGATCGATCTGGTTCTTAAGCGAATGCCATTGGTTGCACGGCTCCTAACATAATATTTTAATAAAAAATTATAGGAATAAAATAAATGGTAAAAGTAGCTTCCTCAATGCTTCCTCTTGGTACATCAGCACCAGATTTTTTACTTACTGATACCATAAGCAATAAACAGTTAAGCCTCAACAAACTAAAAGGAGATAAGGGAACCGTTGTTTGTTTTATTTGCAATCATTGCCCTTATGTGAAGCACGTAATTGATGAACTTCCTAAAATTGCTAATGATTACAGTAATAGAGGTATGGGATTTGTTGCTATAAATTCAAATGATATAACTAAATACCCAGATGACTCTCCTGAAAATATGAAAAAGTTTGCGGAAATTCATAATTTTACTTTTCCATATTTATTTGATGAAACACAAGAGGTGGGTCAAGCTTATCAAGCAATGTGCACTCCTGACTTTTATGTGTTTGATAGTAATAACATTCTTGTATATCGTGGTCAACTTGATGACTCAAGATTAGGTAACAATATAAAAGTTTCCGGTAATTCAATTAGAGCAGCATTGGATTGCTTACTTGAAGGACAGGTTGTTTCTTTCAAGCAAAAACCAAGTTTGGGTTGTAGTATTAAATGGAAGGATTAAGGGCCGTCCCCCCGATAGACCACTGCCATTAAGTTAAGAAAAACACTGTCATTCCCGCGAAGGCGGGAATCTATTTCTAAGCAGGCACAGTGCCACTTTAGGGATAGATTCCCGCCTTCGCTGGAATGACAAAATCCTTAACTTAATGGCAGTGCCCCGATAGACTCCTAAGAAGTCTAATATAAATGCTATTTTGGTAGAACCTTGTTTCGTAATTGTTCAGATAGCAAATGTACGACTAAAGCATATTGAGGGCTATTATTATATCTCGTTATAACGTAGAAATTATCATATCCAAGCCAATATTCTTTACCTTGATCTGTTTCTAACTGAATAACTCCAGCTTGCACAGGATGCTTCATTCTACTAATTTTTGGAACAACTCCTGAAGATATTATATTAGTGAACTTATAATTTGGCTTTGTGGTATTCGTTGCTAGTTTTTTATATGCATTACTGGTTATTTTTGCTGGTTCTGCAACTTCAGCATTATTACTCCATCCATTTTTTTTAAAGTAATTTGCCACACTAAAAATTACGTCTTTATTATTATTCATTAAATCAGCTTGGCCATTACCATTAGCGTCAATCGCATAATACCGATAACTACTTGGCATAAACTGTGGAACACCAATAGCTCCGGCATAAGAACCATAGTACTTAGTAGCTGGTACTTTCTGATCTTTACAAAGTAAAAGGTACTCGCGTAATTCTTTAGTAAAAAACTTAGATCTAGACGGATAATTAAACGCAAGTGTTGTTAAGGCATCTAACACTCTATAATTACCTTGTTTTTCGCCGTATAAAGTTTCAATGCCTATAATTGCTACTATAACATCGGCTGGCACTCCATATTTCTTCTCAACAGCAATCAAATCTTTCTTGTTTTTTTGCCAAAACTCTACTCCAGAATCTAGCCTCTTTTTAGTTAAAAACAGAGACTTATAAACATCCCATTTTTTTTTCTCATATGGTCTATCCATTGACTCAATAATTTTAGGTTGAAACTTAGCTTCTTTTAAAATGTTTGTTATTTCATTTCTATCGAAATTGTAATTTTCAACCAAATCATCAATAAAAAACTTAACTTCACTCCAATTAGAAATTGCATCAGCGGCATTGACTAAAAATGAACTAAATATACAGAATGATATAAAAATTATTTTTTTTATAAAAGACATACTATACCCTTTAAATTTCTAAATTAGCGTAAGCTAATACTAGCCATTTTATCCCTTCATCAATAAACTTAACTTGTACTCTTGATTTTGGACCACTTCCCTCAACTGCAATCACCGTGCCTCTCCCAAATTTTGCATGTCTAACCTGAGTACCTAAAGCTATACCAGTATCATTAATTGCAACTGAATCACTAGTATAACTAGATGATTTAGCGCGAACTTCATTAATCAACTCTGCTGGCAACTCTCTGATAAATCTTGATGGTCTATGATATTCTTCTCTACCATACTGCCTACGAACTTCAGAATAAGTTAAAACTAATTTATGCATTGCTCTAGTTAGCCCAACATAACATAAACGGCGCTCCTCTTCCATTTTTATATCATCATTTTTAGAGCGAATACTTGGGAACAATCCTTCTTCCATTCCTGTTATAAATACAATTGGAAACTCTAATCCTTTCGCTGAATGAATAGTCATCATATGTACATGTTGCTCATTTTCATCTGATTGCAACTCTCCTGACTCCAAAGAAGCATGTGTTAAAAAGGCTGTCATTGGCGGTAAATCATCATCCTCTTCTACTTCTTGATACCGAAACTCTTTAGCCGCATTTATGAGCTCCTGAAGATTCTGCAATTTAGACTCAGCCATTGTATTCTTACTTTTCATGAAATGCTCATACAAACCACTTTTATGAATTATTATGTTTATTTGTTCATCTATTTCTAAATTTATTCCATCTTTTTCTAAAGTATCAATTAACCATAAAAACTTGCCGAGCGCTAAATTTGCTCGCTGTGGTAAAATATTTTGAGATACAACTCTGTTCGCTGCTTGCCATAAAGAAATTCCATGACTCAATGCTACCTGACGAACTAGATCCATACTTTTGTCACCAATACCACGAGTTGGAAAATTCACAACTCTCTCAAATGCATCTGAATCATGCCTATTTAATAAAAGGCGCAAATATGCAAGTGTATCTTTTACTTCAGAACGCTCATAAAATCGCATACCACCATGAATTTTATATGAAATTCCTGCATGTAAAAATGCCTCTTCAATAACCCTAGATTGTGCATTAGACCTGTATAAAACTGCTATTTCACTTAATTGACAACCTTCTTGGATTTCTTTTAAAACCTTATCAGCAACAAATCTAGCTTCCTCTAACTCATTAAAAGCACCAAATAATAATATTGACTCCCCAGTATTGCCATTTGTCCATAAATTCTTACCCATTCTGGTATGGTTATTTGTAATTAACACATTAGCTGCATCTAAAATCGTGGCTGTTGAACGATAATTTTGTTCTAATCGAATAACTTCTGTATTTTTAAAATCTTTGGTAAATTTATTTATATTCTCAACTTTTGCTCCACGCCAACCGTAGATTGATTGATCGTCATCCCCAACAGCCATTACACTCGCATTATTTCCAGATAATAATTTTATCCATGCATATTGGATTGTATTGGTATCCTGAAACTCATCAACTAAAATGGCTTTAAATCTGGATTGATAATGATTTAAAAGATCTTGATTATCTCGTAATAATTCATGTGCTCTTAAAATTATTTCAGCAAAATCTATGACTCCAGAACTTAAACAAGCTTTCTCATAAGCCAAATATATTTCCAACAAAATTTGATTATTAGGTGAGCTTAAAATATGTTTTGCTCTTAACCCTTCATCTTTCCGACCGTTAATAAAACTCTGTGCAAGTTTCACTGGCCATTGCTCAATATCAATATTAAGCTCATTTATCACCCGTTTAATAATTCTAGCTTGATCATCAGAATCAACAATATGAAACTGCTCTGGCAAATTAGCTAAAGAATAATGTTTCCGCAAAAGACGATGACATAAACCATGAAAAGTACCAACCCACATATGAGATACTGGTAAATCCAAAAGCAAATTTAATCTTTCTTTCATTTCTCGTGCAGCTTTATTTGTGAAAGTTACCGCCAATATTTCGTTTGGTGAAATATTAAACTCTCTAACTAAGTAAGCAATTCTAGTTACCAATACCCTAGTTTTGCCACTACCGGCACCTGCTAAAACTAAATGATTACCTAAAGCAGAAATTACTGCTGATTTTTGTTCGCTATTTAAATCTAAAAGAAAATGTTTATTCATAAATTCACTCAATATTTAACCTGGACTTTATGACTTTTCAAAGACATGTTCCAAAATGCGTCTTTGAGAGCGATAGTGAAGCAATCTAGAGCCATTAAACGCCACTAGATTGCTTCACTTTGTTCGCAAAGACGACAATTTTGAGTGCTTTTTGAAAAAGTCATAAAGTCCAGTTAACTACATTGCTCTAATTGCCATTCATATATTCTGGCTCGCCTTTCAACTTTTTGCGCAACCTTTATTAACCATAGTTTTTGCAAATATGATTTACGAGAATAACCACCTATTCCTTCGTGATAAGCAAGATATAATTCATAGGCATTACTTTTTTCTATTCCACCTTTAATATACGCTTGATTCGCATACCAACCGATAAAATCGGTAGCATCAGCAAAACTATCCCTTGATGAAAAGTATCTTCCTCTATTTTTTTTATACACATCCCAAGTACCGTCTAATGCTTGAGAATACCCATATGCACTTGATGGTCTATTCCATGGGATCACCCACAAAAGTTTAGTTCTCTCTGGCTTTGCTGTCCCATTAAATTTTGATTCTTGATGAATAATTGCCATTTGCACAGCAACAGGTATATGCCAACGCCGCTCCGTAGCTTTTGCCCTAGCATGCCACCTCGGATACTCTCTGAATATAGAACAAATATTATCTACGTTCTTTGGTGGCTGTGGTACAAAACAGCCTGTTAGAATAGTACATGATACAAGGACAAGGGCGATCTCTTTACGCAAAATAAATTCCTAAAAAGTTTAAACTAAATGTATTAAGACTACAAGACCAATGGCATTCGCTTAAGAAAAAAATGTTGTCGTTGCGAACGTAGTGAAGCAATCCAGAGCATATTTATGCTCAAGGATCGATCTGGATTGCTTCGCTGTGCTCGCAACGACGAAAATTAGGATTATTATCCTTATACAACTGCTTTATCCCCCGATACCAAGATCCTTGGGAGCTATAAACTGCAAATATCAATCCTGGTTTTCCATCCAAAAACCCACATTGTAAAAGATAACAACGGAAAAACATCCAGCTAGCGCCTAGTATTGTCTTTAGCAAACTTGGCTTTATATTATTATCTATTTTGATTTTTGCACTATATGAAGAATATAAGTTAAGCTTACTAATCGCGTGCGAAACATCACGAAAAGAATTATGTAAAATAGGCGATTTTATTTTTTTAACTTTTGCCGCTGCAGGTAATGTAATTTTTTCGTGTACTAAATCAGCATGATAACAAGAGCCTTCTCTTCTAAATAGCCGTACATGTCGACCAGGACTTGCTGAAAATTTTAGGGCTTTTCCATAAAAATGCATTTGAATTGGAATTTTATAAGCATCTGCTTGAGACGAAGATATTAATTTTTGCATTGTTTCTTTAAGCTTAGCGGTAATAAACTCATCTGCATCAATATTCAAAACCCAATCTGAAGTTGCTAATTCTAAAGCCCTTTGTTTTTGAATACCAAATCCTTGCCAATCAGTTGCAAAAACTTTATCAGTATATTCTTTGGCGATGCTAACGGTACTATCGGTGCTGCCTGAGTCAAGAACTATTATTTCATTAGCCCATTTAACCGACTCAAGCGCTCTACGTATGTTTGCTGCTTCATTTTTGGCAATTATTATTACACTTAACATCCTAAACTAACAAACCCCTTCTCTATAATCATGATTTTTAAATACAAGCTTCCCATTTAGCATGCTCAATGAGACATGACCGCCATTTGTCAATTTACCAAATAACAACTCTTCTGCTAATGGTTGCTTTATATTTTCTTGAATCAAACGAGCCATTGGTCTTGCACCCATTAATTTATCATATCCATGTTGCATCAACCATTCTCTTGCAGAAGCATCGACAGATAAACTTACACCTTTGTTACTCAATTGCTCTTCTAATTCTATTATAAATTTATCAACAACTAAACCAATAGTTTCTTCATTTAGTAATTTAAAGTTAATAACTGCATCTAAACGATTTCTAAATTCAGGGGTGAATTGTCTTTTTAGAATATCCATACCATCTAAGGTATTATCCTGATCAGCAAATCCCATTGAATTTCGGCCAATCTCCGAAGCACCTATGTTACTTGTCATAATCAAAATCACATGTCTAAAATCTGCATGCCGGCCATTTGTATCAGTTAGCGTGCCATGATCCATTATCTGCAGTAACAAGTTAAAAACATCCGGATGAGCTTTTTCTATTTCATCTAGTAACAAGACACTATGTGGATGCTTAGTAATAGCTTCTGTTAACAAACCACCTTGATCATAACCAACGTATCCTGGAGGTGCTCCAATTAATCTGGAAACGGTATGTTTTTCCATATATTCTGACATATCGAATCTTAATAACTCTATACCAAGTAAGTTAGCTAACTGCCTGGTCACTTCTGTTTTACCAACCCCGGTAGGTCCTGTAAATAAAAAGCAACCTACTGGTTTTTCTGGTTCACGAAGACCAGATCTAGATAATTTAATTGCTGATGACAATGAAGTTATAGCTTCATCTTGCCCATAAACAAGCAGTTTCAAGTCTCTTTCTAGATTGCGCATTGTATCTCTATCTCTAGCAGAAACCTTTTTCACTGGTATTCTTGCAATTTTAGCCACAACATTTTCAATTTCGGTAACTGAAATTATCTTCTTTCGTTTAGTTGCGGTTAATAAATTTTGATAAGCTCCCGCTTCATCAACAACATCGATTGCTTTATCAGGCAAAAATCTATCATTAATATATTTAGCTGATAATTCTGATGCTGCTTTCAATGATGGTATTGAGAACTTAACTCCATGATGTTCTTCTAGTTTTGATTTTAAACCTTTTAAAATTTCAAATGTTTCATCTACTGTTGGTTCAGGGATATCTATTTTTTGGAATCTTCTCGCAAGTGCCTTATCTTTTTCAAAGATTCCACGATATTCCTGATAAGTTGTGGAACCGATACACTTAAGTTCGCCATTTGCCAGTAGTGGTTTTATTAAATTAGATGCATCCATAACACCGCCTGATGCAGCACCAGCGCCAATAATTGTATGAATTTCATCTATAAATAAAATACCACCTTCTTGCT
>MHBB01000147.1:0-14733 GCA_001803185.1 Legionellales bacterium RIFCSPHIGHO2_12_FULL_35_11 | reverse complement strand
CTAAGTCTAAAGAATATACTGTGCATTTTTTAATTGCCTCTGGAACCTCTCCATTTACTATTTTTCTAGCTAGACCTTCAGCAATTGCTGTCTTACCTACACCTGCTTCACCAACAAGCAAAGGATTATTTTTTCGTCTTCTGCATAAAACTTGCACAGTTCTTTGAATCTCTTCATTTCGACCTATTAGCGGATCTATCTTACCGAGACGAGCACGTTTATTTAAATTCATACAATAACTTTCTAAAGGAGATTCTGTGCTTTCAGCACCAATCATATCTTCATCTAAAGACTGATGAATACCATCTCGTAATTCTGTATTTTTATACTTTGAAACGCCATGCGAAATATAGTTTATTACATCTAATCGCGTGATATTTTCTCTTCTTAAGAAATAAACCGCCTGGCTATCTTGCTCGCTAAAAATAGCTGCTAAGACATTTGCGCCGCTAACTTCCGTTCGACCAGCAGACTGGACATGAAATACAGCTCTTTGCAAAACTCTTTGAAAGCCTAGAGTCGGCTGAGTTTCACGTGTATTATCATCTGCAGGAATGATTGGGGTTGTTTCGTTGATAAATTCTTCTAAATCACGGCGCAACTCTTCTATATTTGCCTCGCAAGCTTGCAAAACATTTCCAGTGGATGGATTATCAAGCAATGCTAACAATAAATACTCAACTGTCATAAATTCATGACGCCGCTCTTTAGCATCCTTAAATGCTAGATTCAAAGTAAACTCAAGTTCTTTATTTAGCATGATCGTTGCTCCTTTTCCACCATTGCTAAAATGCTCAGATTTATTCTCGTTCCATATTACATAACAATGGATATTGGTTAAGCCTAGCAAAATCATTCACTAGGACAACTTTCGTTTCTGCTACATCTCGTGAAAATATTCCACACAATCCTCTTCCTTGACGATGTACTTCTAGCATTATTCTTGTAGCTACTTCTGCATTCATATAAAAAAACTTTTGCAATACATGAACTACAAAGTCCATGGGCGTGTAATCATCGTTCAATAAAAATATTTTATATTTTTTTGGCTCTGATAGCTGCGTTACGGCACTTGATTTTGGTGATATAGCTGTTCGTTCATCTACCTCTATCCTATGTCCCATAACACACACGCCCTATACTTTTTTTATAGACTTAAATGACCGGTAAAGCCAGTTAAAATCACAATTTTTGCAAAATAAAAAAGTTGCATTTTACATGTTTTTAATCATTGCTAGAGCAAATCCAGAACAACTAACTAAAATTGCCTCTTCCATTTGACGCTCAAAATCATAAGTAACAGTTTTTGCATCTATTGCTTTTTGCATGCTATCTATAATTAAATCTGCGGCTTTTGTCCACCCAATGTGTCTTAGCATCATCTCAGCTGATAAAATTAAAGATCCAGGATTAACTTTATCTTGCCCAGCATATTTTGGTGCCGTGCCGTGAGTCGCCTCAAATACAGCAATTTTATCACCCATATTTGCTCCTGGTGCAATTCCAATGCCTCCAACTTGAGCAGCTAATGCATCAGAAATATAATCCCCATTTAAATTTAAAGTGGCGATTACGCTATATTCATCTGGTCGCAATAATATTTGTTGTAAAAATGCATCTGCGATTACATCTTTGATAATGATTGGTTTACCAGTGTTTGGATTAGTAATTTCCATCCATGGGCCACCTTGATAATCTTTAGCATTAAATTCCGTTTTAGCCAGACTATACCCCCAATCTTTAAATGCACCCTCGGTAAATTTCATGATATTACCTTTATGCACTAAAGTAACTGAGTCTTTATTATTCTCTATCGCGTATCGAATTGCTGCTCTTACTATTCTATCTGTACCTTGCTTAGAAACCGGCTTAATACCTATTCCACAGTTATCAGGAAAACGTATTTTTTTAACTCCCATTTCTTCACGTAAAAATTTAATTACTTTTTTCGCTTCAGCTGTATCTGCAGCCCACTCAATACCAGCATAAATATCTTCTGAGTTTTCTCTAAAGATTACCATATTAGTCTTCCATGGCTCTTTTAGTGGACTAGGAACGCCATGGAAATATCTTACCGGACGAAGACATGTATATAAATCTAACTCTTGACGAATTGATACATTTAACGATCTAATGCCACCACCTACTGGAGTAGTAAGTGGGCCTTTTATTGCTACTAAATAATCTTTAATCGCAGTAAAAGTTTCTTGCGGTAACCACTGATTGTCACCGTAAATTTCCACAGCCTTCTCACCAGCATAAATTTCCATCCAAGAAATTTTTTTATTCCCACCATAAGCAATATCCACTGCAGCATCAACTACCATGCGCATCGCATTTGTTACATCATGTCCAATGCCATCACCTTCAATAAATGGGATGATAGGATTATCAGGAACATTTAAACTTAAATCTTCATTTGCTGTAATGGCACTTCCATTTTCAGGTATTTTTATTTTATTAAAAGTCATTTCCCAATCCTAGATTATGGTCCTGTTGACAATTGGTTGTACGGTCAAAATTTACTCGCACTACCAATTGCCAACAGACCGTAGAGCGCATTAAATTTAACATTAATAAGCTCCATTTAAACTAACGATTTTTCAAAACTGCTACTTTATGAGGAGAAATAAAAAATCGCAACCAAGGCCAAACTAGAACACTTAAAAAGGATGAGCCAAATACATATTTAATGTCACCTGCAATTCCAAAATAAGCATCTAATAAATATATAAAAAACTGGTAAACCAAGCAGAACAATACAATTACACTCATTTGCTGAGCAATTGAATAATACTCAAATCCTCTTCCTCTGCCACTTGCAATCCAAGCTGTTGCTAATAAAGCAAGAGAATGGAATCCCATTGCACTACCACATAACACATCCAAACACAAACCAAGTAAAAAAACCCAGGTTATCCTAAAGTACTCAGGCAAACAACATTGAATATATAATATAAAAACTAATACCCATGCTGGACGTAGGGCGTTTACTCCATCAGGTAGTGGTACAATAGTTAACACAAAAACTAAAATTAAACTAGAAAATAATTTAGTATTAATGGTATTCATGCAAATCCTTCTAGAACTTTTAATCTTTCACTGATCTGCATAGTTAAATCATTATGCCCCATTTCAGGCCAAATTAATAACACCAACCTACTGTTATTTAATGAGGCAACTGGCTTTACTTCAACTTTAATAAAGTCATCGTCGGTATCACTAAATACAGCATTTACCACACCAACTGGATATCCTTCTGGAAATCTTCTACCAAGTCCGGATGTCACTAGTAAATCCCCTTTAACTACAGAAGATGTTTTTGGAAGATTGATTAAAGATAACTTACTCATACTATTATTGCCAACCAGTATTGCTCTTTCTCCAGTTCTATCATTTCTAACAGGCACAGCACCCTTAATATCAGATATCAGAAGAACTGTACTAGTCATTAAGCCAACGTCTATTATTTGACCCATAACTCCTTTAGCATCAAGTACAGCCTGACCAGGAATGACACCATCTCTACTACCTTTATTTAAAACTAGTAGATGACGATTACTAGAAGTATCCACCGCTAAAATTTGTGCCACCATTGATTTGGCTTTATCTGGTGAAACAGTCAATAATAAGTTTTTTAATTCTGAATTCTCGGCCTGCAAGGCAACAAGTTTTTGTAGTTTAGCTTCCAGCATAGTTTGCTTGTAGCGTAATTGCATATTTTCAGCAATAAGCGTATTTTTACTGCTAAGTAATGAACCAACCCAACTCACAACTCGAAGTGGATAATCAACGGCATATTGTAATGGTGCAACAAATACTGAAAACACACCACGTAAATTTCCTAAAGAACGCTCATGACTATCCGCTACCATTAAAGCAAAAGCCAAGATAATTGCGAGCGCAAATCTAAGAGAAGATGACTTTTTGCTAACAAAAAGTCTATTATTCTGTTGAAAGAAAATCGCCACCGCGTAAGTCCATAGTTTCTAAAGCTTTACCGCCTCCACGAGCAACACAAGTTAATGGATCTTCGGCTATTAAAACAGGTAAACCGGTCTCTTCCATTAATAACGTGTCCATGTTTTTTAGAAGCGCGCCCCCGCCAGTTAAAATCATTCCTCTTTCTGCGATATCAGCAGCCAACTCAGGTGGAGCTAACTCTAAAGCAGCTCTTACTGCGCCAACAATCCCAGATAAAGGTTCTTGTAATGCCTCTAAAATTTCACCACTTGTAAGTTTAAAGCTTCGCGGCACTCCCTCAGCAAGGTTTCTGCCTCGTACTTCTATTTCAAATAACTCGCGATTTGGATAAGCGTAGCCAATTTCATGTTTTATTCGTTCAGCAGTTGTTTCACCAATTAATGTGCCATAATTTCGTCTAACGTATGAAACAATAGCATCGTCAAATTTGTCTCCACCAATTCTGACAGACTGATGATAAACAATACCACTTAAAGAGATAATTGCAACTTCTGTAGTACCACCACCAATATCTACAACCATCGAACCACTAGCTTCTTCCACTGGCATACCAGAACCAAGTGCAGCTGCCATTGGCTCTTCGATTAAAAAAACTTCTCGCGCACCAGCACCCATAGCCGACTCACGTATAGCTCGTCTTTCAACTTGAGTTGAACCACAAGGAACGCAAACTAATACCCGTGGACTTGGACGAAGAAATTTATTTTCATGAACTTTATGAATAAAATGCTGCAACATTTTTTCTGTTACAAAGAAATCAGCTATCACTCCATCTTTCATTGGACGAATAGCATTAATATTACCAGGAGTACGGCCAAGCATGCGTTTAGCTTCAAGCCCTACAGCAACAACTCTTTTCTGACCAGCTTCGATTCTTTGCGCAACAACGGACGGCTCATCTAAAACAATACCTCGATCTCTAACGTAAATAAGGGTATTTGCCGTCCCCAAATCAATAGATAGATCATTGGAAAACATACCTCTCAGTTTTCTAAACATGGGTTTAATAACTCCTTAAATTTTAATTTTGATATTTTAACTGAAGTTACACTAAATAACGAGACTGGAAAGAAAATCTTTTTAAAAAATATATCGACAAATATAATTTTAATTGCAATAATCGATGCGACTTTGGAGAACTATTAGGAAATTGTAGTTTTTTAAAGATGGAGCCAATCTGAAACATTATTAGCAATATTTAGGTAGTGAGTTTTGCATTATTCTTCTTACGTAACGTGTACCCTAATAATTGTCAAGATACTCAAAATAGTCCAACTAAAATTAAGGAGAATTATTATGTCTACAAACTTTTCTGCTATTTTACTGTCTCTTTGCATAGCATCTACCCCAGCCATCGGAGCAATTTCTTCCAATCCCACACAAAATTCAGAAACTAATATTACAAAAAATATTAATAAAATTAACTTAAATAAGGCAGATGCCGCAACGTTAACTAATTCATTTAAAGGTATTGGTGCAGGAAGAGCAAAAAATATTATTATTTACCGCCAAACCAAAGGACAATTTAAGTCAATTAATGATTTAGCGATGGTTAAAGGATTTAGCAAAAATTTCGTTGAGAAAAATATAATAGGTCTAAAAAAAATATTTACAATAGAGTAAACTTCTTTCGAAAAAGACAAATTAAACCCGCCTATCTGGTAATATGTGGCGACCAGATAGGCAGGCATTTTTTCCCTCATGATAAAAAGCATAAATTAATAATTTCTTGGATAATAACCAATACGAAAAAAACGCCAGTAATATACAAAAAGATTTTTTTCGGCTGTTTTTTATTTTTCGATGATACACCAACCTTATAAATCATTAAAACAGGAAATAACCCCAATAATACTGCTACAAATATACCAGCGAAGCTTAACACCTGCACAAATGCATTTGGTACTAGGCTAGTTATAAGTAGCGGAGGAACATATACTAAAATTAATAATCCTAAGCGCTTACGGCCAACAGCTTGAATTTTTAAATTATCAGCTAAGAAATGTATTAACGCTATGGACACCCCCATAAAGGAAGTAACCGCTGCAAATATTGCAAAAACCCTCCCTGAAACATCAGCAATCTCATTTTTTGTTGCAGCAACAAATCCTAATATCACTCCCGTACCATTATCCCCAACTTCTTTTAATTTTTGAAAACTATTTTCTCCATGCAGTGGAATGTGGCTAAGTACAACCCACTCCCAAACTATATAAGCTATTAAAGCAACTACTCCTCCAACTAAAATAGCAAATTTAGCTGACTTTTCATCGTATTCTAAATATTCAGTAACAGCAGGCACAATAATGCTAAAACCAAAGGTAGTTAATAACAAAGGAAGTGATGGCAGAATTTCTCGAAAATTTACTTGATTAAGAAAATTATAATTTACAGGAATAATATTTGCGCCAATAGTAATAATAAATGCAACCATTAAACCAAATGCTAATAAATTATTAATATTATAAATAAGTTTTTCTCCACAATATAAAATAACAGCAAATAAAAGAGTAAAAATAATTATTATTTTAAATATTGGTAAAACAATAAAGTCTGCCAACAAAACACTAAACCAAGCAGAACCGGCCATCATGTATGTGCATAATAATGCGTACAGTAATAACACAACTATTGTTGAAGAGCATAATTGTCCTGTTTTACCTAGAGTTATTTTAATCATACTCGAAAGATTGTAATTACCTCTTACGCGCATTTTAACATCTAAAATATATAAGGCAGCAGCCGTCATAAATACCCAGGAAATTAAAAAAGCCCCTAGAGATGGCAAAAATCCAGCCTCACTCGTCACAATTGGCAATCCTAATATACCGGTACCTACAGAAGTTCCTGTAATCATCAAGATCGCGTTAAATGTTTTAATTTTATTCATAACTAACCCTTTCTTTTAAACTTTATGACTTTTTCAAAAAGCACTCAAAATTATATCAACCTTCTAGTTTCTAGAACATTTGGTATTTGTCCTATTCTATCTATCATTCTAGATAAACTATTTAAACCATCAATTTCTATTGTAATATTAATTACACAAATGTTTTCCTGATCATTTCTTTCTGTTTGAAGGGAAAAAACATGTGCCTTTTCGTTAAACAATAACGAAGTTATATCTCGTAATAATGTAGACCTATCAAATGCTTTTATTAATATATTAACCATATAATATTCTCTAGAACCATCGCCCCAACTAACCTCTAAGAATCTAGTTTTTTGTTTGTCATTTGCGCTTAAAATATTACTACAATCCTTTCTATGAATTGACACACCTCTGCCGATCGTAATATACCCTATTACTTCATCCCCTGGTAAAGGTTGGCAACATCTAGCCATATGCGTTAATAAATTCCCCACTCCTTCAAGACGTAAACCACTTTTCCCTGTTTCTTTTATTTTTCTTGGTTTAATAATTTGCTGTAAAGTTTGTGATGTCTTATCTGGCGGGGAAATTTGATTTAATATCTGGGAAACTTTAATATCTCCTCTTCCTAAGGCAGCATATAAATCATTAACTGTTTTAAAATTAAATGAATTTATGGCTGGTTGCAAAGAGTCTACTTTTATCCCTAAATTTTTTAATTCTTTATCTAATATTTCATGGCCTTCAGCACAGTTTTTATCAAAATTTTGTTGCTTAAACCAATGCAGAACTTTAGCTCTAGCTTTTGAAGTACGTAAATACTTTAAATTAGGATTTATCCAATCTCGCGAAGGCTTTTCTTCTTTACCTGTAAGGATTTCAACTTTATCACCAGTCTGTAATGTGTATGTTAATGGGACAATAGATCCGTTTACCTTAGCACCACGACAGCGGTGACCAATTTGAGAGTGCACATGATATGCAAAATCTAAGGCAGTTACTCCAATTGGCAAATCAAGAATATCACCATCCGGCGTAAATACATAAACTCGCTCTTCTAAAAACTCAGTTTCTATATTACTTGCAACTCCTTTATGCTCAGCAACATCTTTATGCCAGGCTAATACTTCTCGTAACCACTCAATCTTCCTTTCATGACTAGCTTTAGCTTGCGAGCGACCTTCTTTATACTTCCAATGCGCAGCCACCCCCATTTCAGCTAACTCATGCATTTCAAAAGTACGAATTTGCACTTCAAAAACTCGCTCTTCTGGACCAATAACAGCAGTATGCAAAGACTGATATCCATTAGATTTAGGATTAATTATATAATCATCAAACTCTTTTAAAATTTGCTGCCATCTCTCATGAATCAATCCTAAAACCTCATAACATTGTTCTTTAGTCTCGACCAATATTCTTACAGCGGTAGCGTCATAAATTTCATCGATTTCGACATTTTTTCGCTTCATTTTATTGGCAATGCTATGAATATGCTTCGACCTACCATAAACAGCAAAATGCTCGATTTGCATAAGATTTAATTGCTGCTTTAAATCTTCTACTACCAAATTAACATATCTATCTCTTTCTAGTCTTTTCGACTTTAGACCCTGTGCAATTATTTTATATTCTTCTGGATGTAAATATCGAAAGGATAAATCTTCCATTTCCCATTTTATTGCACCAACACCTAACCTATTAGCAAGCGGCGCGTAAATTTCCATGACTTCTGTTGCAATATGTTTGCGCATTTCATCTGAAATAGGTGCTACTGTTCGCAAAGTACATAATCTTTCTGCAAGCTTTATTAAAACAGCACGCACATCATCCGCCATTGCAAGTAACATCTTGCGCATATTATCTATCTGATGTTTTTTTTGCGGGTATTTACTAAAGCTAGATATACTTGAAATAGCACTCATTTTTTCAGTGCCAGCTACCAATTTAGCTACACTTTCACCTAATTGTTCTGCTACATCGTCAATTGAAAGCTCAGCGTAATGCACACTTACAAATATTATAGCGGCAGCCAATGTCTCCTGCTGAACTTCCAAATCAGCTAAAACATCCGCCATTGCAAGTCCTAATTGCAAGCATGATTCACCGGTTTCTGTTGCCTGATCATGCCCTGCTAAATGACTTAATGTGCACGCATTTCTGAGTAAATCTAAATCCTCAAAATAGCCTTTTCGTCCTATGCTATCTAACCATTTATCTACGTCAATATTACCATCATCGTTTAATGGCATATTTTCCTTGACCTTTACCATACAAGATTATTCCTTTACAAATACTGCAATCGACTCCACGTGCGCGGTGTTAGGAAACATATCCATAACCCCAGCTGCTAGTAAATTATATCCAAGCTGATTCACCAATATATCTGTATCTCTTGCTAAAGTAATTGGATTACAAGAAATATAAACTATCCGTTGTATATTAAGCTTGCCAATCTGCTTAACTAAAGCTAACGCCCCTATTCTTGGTGGATCTAAGAGCATCTTATTAGCTTCTTTATAAATTGGATTATCCAATGTATTTTCTTCATCCAAATTTACAGCAAGGAAATCAATATTTTCAATTGAGTTTTCTAATGAATTCATTTTACCTCTCACAACCATAGCTGAGCTGCCCTCAACTGCGATAACTTTCTTGCAATTAAGTGCTATTGGTAAAGAAAAATTCCCCAGTCCACAAAATAAATCCAATACAACATCTGTATCTTGTATATTTAAATACTCAAGAGCTTTAACAATCATTTGTTGGTTAATACTACTATTAACTTGCGTAAAATCCGTCGGCTTAAATTTATACTGAACATTATAATCAGGAATAGAATATGTTAGGAAATCAGTAACATTTTCAGGATAAAATAGATGTACACTATCTTCTCCACTTGGTTGCAAATAAATTTTAAATTTTGTTTTATCAGCAAAATTTCTTATGTTTCCTTTATCATTTTCTGTAAGTTCCGCCAAATTTCTGAAAATTAACCCTACTTCTTCGTCTCCAGCTGCTACTTCTATTTGTGCAATTGATTTTGGATCTGAAAAACTAGCTAATAATTTTCTTAAGTTATCTATCTCATCCGCTACTTTTTTATTTAGTACAAGACAAGTATGAATGTCAGCAATATACCTAGCATTATTTTTTTCACGAAAACCAACGAGTACATCACCCTTTTTTTCTACATATCTACAACTTAAGCGCGCCTTATTACGATAATGCCAATTTTCTCCAGCAATTGGGGTAAGAATATTTTTTGGTACAGCTTTACCTATTCGTTTTAAACCATCAAGTAAAGCAGTTTGCTTTGCATTTATTTGTGCATCATTTGCAAGATGCTGCAAAGAACAACCGCCACAAATCTCATAATGTTGGCATGCTGGCTCAATGCGAAATTCTGATGCCTTTTCAATTGAGCTTACTACCCCTTCATCAAAATCCTTTTTTTTCCTAGTATAAATAAAGCTAACTATTTCATGCTCTAATGCACCAGTAATAAATGTAGTTTTACCATTAATTCTTGCTATTCCCCTACCATCATGACTAAAACTTTCTATTTGAGCTTGAACTAACTCTTTAGGTAATCTTTTTTTGATTCTTTTCATCTATTTTCCAAATCAAAACTTTTAACAAATATATCAACATCCTTACTTGCTAACTCTTCATACTCTCCTCTAGAAAGATAGCGAGGTAACCTTAGATTAGCATACCGGATTCTTATTAGCCGACTAACCTCTAATCCTTGCGAGTTCCAAAGCCTCCTTACCTCACGATTTCGACCTTCGTTTAATACAACATGGTACCAACTATTAACACCTTCTCCACCAGATACTTTGATGCTTTTAAATTTTGCTACACCATCCTCAAGTTTTACTCCTCTCAGTAAATTATTAATTATTTCTTTAGAAACCCCACCATAAACTCGTACGGCATACTCCCGATCAAATTCATTTCTAGGATGCATAAGATAATTTGCTAACTCACCATTATTAGTAAAAATTAATAGACCAGAAGTATTTAGATCTAATCGACCAACTTGAATCCAGCGACCTTGGCGTAATCTCGGCAAATTATCAAATACTGTTTTATCAAAAAGCGGATCTTTTCTACTTGATATTTCACCTACTGGTTTATGATAAAGCAAAATTCTAGTTTTATTGATAATTTTCAGTGGGTTATCAATTAATTTTCCATTAACCACAATTTTATCTTCAGCCGTTGCACTATCACCGATTTTAGCTTGGGTACCATTTAGCTGGACAAATCCTTGTTCTATCCATCGCTCCATTTCTCGCCTAGATCCTAACCCAGCCTGACTTAGGACTTTCTGTAATCTTTCACCGCGCATACTACTTCACCAAATAATAAAATCAATAATCTATTTTCATTGCCTCTTTAACATCTTTCAATGTTTTAGAGGCCTCTTCTCGTGCTCTTTCACTTCCTTCAGCTACAATTCTTTTAACGGCACTAATATCTGCATCATATTCTTTAATAGACATTTGTATAGGTTCTAATTCTTTATTTATCGAATCAATAACTGGTCTTTTACATTCAAGACAGCCGATCCCAGCAGTTGTACAACCATTTTCAACCCAAGATTTTACCTCTGCATTTGAATAGATATGATGAAACTGCCAAACTGGACATTTATCAGGATTTCCCGGGTCTGTTCTTTTGACTCTTGCCGGATCTGTTGGCATTGTATTTATCTTTTTAGTAACCTCATCTGGCGTATCTCTTAAACTTATCGCGTTATTATATGACTTAGACATTTTCTGTCCATCTATTCCAGGCATCTTTGACTGCTCAGTTAACAGTGCCTGTGGTTCTGGTAGTATGATTTTACCTGTACCATCTAAATGTCCCAATAACCTTTCTTTATCCCCAATTGACAAATTATGCTGCGACTCAATTAAGGCTTTGGCAGTTGTTAATGACTGATGACAACCATCTTGTTGAAATTTAGTGCGAAATTGTTGATATAATTTACTATTCTTTTTACCCATTTTCTTAATAGCTTCATCAACATACTCTTCAAAATTAGGCTCTTTTCCATATAAAAAATTAAATCTTCTTGCTATTTCTCTAATCAATTCAATATGCGATACCTGATCTTCACCAACTGGCACATAATTACCTTTATATAATAATACATCAGCGCTTTGTAAAAGTGGGTAACCTAAAAAACCATACGTTGATAAATCTTTTTCTCGTAATTTTTCTTGTTGATCTTTATAAGTAGGAACTCTCTCCAACCAACCAATTGGGGTTATCATTGATAATAGTAAAAATAATTCTGCGTGCTCTGGAACCCAAGATTGAATAAAAATATTAGATAAACTAGGATTAATGCCACATGCTAACCAGTCTACAACCATACTCCATAAATTATCTTCTATTGTTGCTGGATTATCATAATCGGTGGTAAGCCCATGCCAATCGGCCACAAAAAAATGGCAATCATATTGATGTTGTAAATTAACCCAGTTTTTTAATACCCCATGATAATGCCCAAGGTGAAGCTTACCGCTGGCTCTCATTCCTGAAACCACTCGTTTTCCACTACTAAAAACTGACATTACAACCTCTCATGAACATATACCTAATAAATCTAAATTTTAAAAGGTGCAGGATTCCCTTTCCCTTCTCGAATAACAACAGGATATTCACCAGTCAAATCAACCACCGTTGTTGGCTCATGACTGCAGTTACCACCATTAATAATTAGGTCAACTTGATTACCTAATAAATCCATGATTGATTCCGGCTCACTTAATGGGCTTGTGGCACCAGGTAAAATAAGAGTAGAGCTCATCAAAGGAGCATCTAAACTTTCTAGTAAAGCCAAACAAATCTTATGTTCTGGCACTCTAAGACCTAATGTTCGTTTTTTCGGAGAAAGCATTAACTTCGGCACAGTGCGCGTTGCATTTAAAATGAAAGTATACGAACCAGGAGTAAACGCCTTTAAGAGACGAAAAATTGGATTTGTAACTATTGCATATTTACTAAGCTCTGATAGATCCCTACAAACTAACGTCATATTATGATCTTTTCCTAACTGACGCAACTTCCTAATTCTTTCTAATGCATCCTTGTTTCCAAGATTACAGCCAAATGCGTAACCAGAATCCGTAGGATAAATTATCAGGCCACCTTCCTCAATAATACTTGCCGCCTTTCGAAGAAGCCTAGACTGTGGATTATCCGGATGCAAGGCAAAAATTTCACTCATACAATATTAACTCCATTTATGCCAAATTGGCTTTAATTCCGTTGGTAATACTTTTTGTTTGCCAATTTGAATTTTTGACATTTTTTCACCATGAAAATCTGAACCAGATGATGCCAATAAATCAAATTTACAACAAACATTAGCAAGCAATGTTATATCGTCTTGAAGCATATTACCGGAAATGACTTCTAAACAATTTCCGCCAATGCTTTTAAAATATTCAACTAATTCTAATAATTTAGTTCTAGTTAGCTTATATTTCAAAGGATGAGCTATTACAGCGTCGCCACCAGCAGCAATTATAACAGACACTGCTTCCTCAAGACTTATCCAAGAAGTTGATACATAGGCTTTTTTGCGCTCACCAAGGTAATTTGTAAAAGCTTCTTGTAGATTAGTTACAAAACCTTCCGCAAGTAAAACTTTAGCAAAGTGTGGCCGACCTATATTATGATTTTTGGCATACTGCAAAGCTTTATCATAAGCATTTTCTATACCACACTTTGCAAGTAAATCTGCAATTGCCTCTGCTCTTTCAATCCGGCTTGCACTTTGCTTTTCAATTATATTAAGTAATTCTGCATGATTTGGATTTATATTTAAACCAAGAATATGTAAATTGTATTTTTTCCATTTAACACTGAGTTCAATGCCGTTAATAATAGTTAGGTTATTTGATAGATTTGCAAAATGCAAACCATCTAAACCAGCAATAGTATCATGATCAGTCAAAGATAAATATTTAACTCCTGATTTATAAGCCGCATCGTACAGCTCAACTGGAGATAATACTCCATCAGAAAAATTACTGTGACAGTGTAGATCTACAATAGGTTCCATAATATAAAATTCCTGCCATCCGGTTGTCACAAGGATCGATCTGGATTGCTTCGCTGTGCTCTTAACTAACTTCACAATTTGTACGCAAATTAATCAGTTATTCGTCTTTGCGAACCGCAGGTGAAGCAATCCAGCGGCCTTAAAGTCACTAGATTGCTTCACCTGCGGTTCGCAAAGACGAGTGCAAGTTAGTTCGGAACGTTTTTTAGGCCTGTATAAAGGCTCGCAACGACGAAAATTAAAACATTCTATTTTCTTAAGCGAATGCCATTGTGTTCCTAGCTATGTTCCATGGGTTGCTTCGTACCTCTTAACTAACTTCACAATTTGTACGTAAATTAATCAGTTATTCGTCTTTGCGAACCGTAGGTGAAGCAATCCAGCGGCCTTAAAGTCACTAGATTGCTTCACCTACGGTTCGCAAAGACGAGTGCAAGTTAGTTCGGAACGTTTTTCAGGCCCCTGTATAAAGGCTCGCAATGACGATATTATCATAATATGTGGCAACCGGATAGGCAGGATAAAATTACACAAAATATGACTTTATTATACATTTTAAACAAAGAAAAAGTAATAGCTTGTGATGGTTTTTACAGGGCGTTCCATTAATTTTTACAGGGCCATCCATTAACCTAGAAAAAGCAGTTGAGCTCTACTACGAATGCCTACTGCACTGAATTTTAAAGATTTTTTCATGTTTTTTTAACTCACCATAGTGGCTAACTAATCCCATCATAATTTTAGCAATCTGATTTTTATTGCTCATCTGTTCTGCCCCATGCTAATGCAT
>MHBB01000146.1 GCA_001803185.1 Legionellales bacterium RIFCSPHIGHO2_12_FULL_35_11 | reverse complement strand
ATGAAATATCTAGGTTAGGGTTTGGAAAGTCCTAACATATTAGATGTATTTAATGCACTGTTTGGTGGTGGAGGTGGCATAAACACAGCTTTAGGAGCTATGGATGAGGCGCTCATTTGTGCGGAAATATCATCTTCAGCAGCTGCTCCATTATTATTAGATAAATCTAATGTCGCATATTTTGCCTTAAACGCCGTCATTGCTTGATCTGTAATCTTAGATAATTTTGGCCCAATAGCTTCTAACGTACGATTAGGTCGTGCACCCTCTATATATCCAGCTTTACTTTCGCGTGCTTCTTGAACTGTTGTTGGAATAATTGCCTTGGCACAGACCTCTTCAGTTAAGAAACGCTGATATTCAGAAATATATAAGAAAGCATTAGGATTATTTTCAAAAAGATATTGATATTCATTAGGATTTAATTGCCTACCCATAAGATCATCCATAGTGAACTTACTTAGAGGCAGATTTTCATCTAGAGCGTCTAAATCAGAAGGATTAATTGCTGCAACTAGTTGACATAATAGCCATAATCCTTTAGTAAAGGGAAATGCCGCGCCTTGAGCTTCTGCTACTTGAGTTGTTTCATCCTCAAAGTCATCAACTTCTGCCACATATTGTGCTAATTGATCTACTTTTTGCATCCATTTAGTTTCTTCTTTATCCTCGGTACAACTTATTAATGTTAATGCATGGTTTGCAGGATTATTTCTGTTAATAATTAGTCGTGTTATTTCTTCAACATCTTCATTCGGTTTTCCATCATTGAATAAATAGTGACACCATTTACCCTTATAATTAAACCCTTCTTGTAAAGCTGCGTATACAGGAGTGGAGAGAAGATTCAATTTGGCAAATCGCGCTCTAATGCTATTGTGTGCATAATCCTCAAATTCTTCTGGAGTTTTATTCGTGCGATCTAACACAAGTGGTTCGCGACTATTTAAGAATCTAACTTGCATGTGTTCTACTGGAAAGTAGGTTAAAATACTTATCATAGTATGTAGACGATTCTCCGCTTCCTCTAAACGAGACATTTTATCGCCTAGGTGAGGTTCCCTATGCAATCTATTTTGAATTAGAGTTTTTACTGGTTCTATGGCCTCGGTAGCATCGACATTAGTAATCAAATTCATAGAATAGCTGTCATCTACTATAAAATCCAGCTTATATTCAGCCAACATCCTTAATTTATCGAGCATACCCACAGGTACTTTGTATTGTGTGAATTGTTGACCAATTTTATATAAATTGTCACCGCCATCTAAAGGAATTCTGTAGTTATATAATGATAACATCTCTGTATCTTGCAACATTTTCACCGTTTTATCTGTGCTTTTTGCAGTTAGTACAGGAATTCCATTCTGTTGTTCTTGAATATTTGATGCTTCCATTAATTCTTCAAGTGAGGAAACTATTGCTAAAGGAGCAATAGAATTAGTAACGGCTACAGCTTGAGGAATTTGTGTTGTGTCATTTTGACTGTATTTAGGATTTTCTTGCATTCTTCCATTAACAGTTATATATTTTGGTTCTAGTGGCATAAGTATCCTTAAGGTTCAAAGTTCTGAGTGTTTATGCTTTATAAAAATGTTTTAAATCCACGATTAATTCGTTATAATTAAATAAAAATTTAAGGTTTTTATTTAATTGTGCCTCATGCTCTTTGATTTGTTTCATTGCTAAAACATAGAAACCCAGAGTTTTGTGTTTAATAAAAAATGAGTATCAAATCTTACAGAAAAAAAAACGTTTGTCAAAATGATTTTTGCAACCAGTGTGTGTGCATTTTCTAAGATAACATTAGTTCATTTAAAAGGATCAACTATGCTTAAATGTAATATTGATAAAACGGATCGAATTAATCGAATGGTTATTGGGGTGTTATTGTTTCTTGCAGCAATAGCAGGGATGGGTAAAGTATTTTTTATGGTGGTTGGGATTGTTTTAGTTATTGAAGGCTGGATTGGTTGGTGTTCTATCCCCTATCTTTACTCGCTAAGAATAAAAATCAAATCGCAGAAAAACTAAAATCTCCAGGTGGAATTGGCATATAATTTTAAAAAATAAAAATTTAAGCGAACAAACAATCCATGTTGCGTTATAATTTATCATTGCAGTTTTTATTTTATAACATATATTGGAGTTTTTGATGCTAGATTTAATAAGTCTTTGGAATAAGACTACAATCATTCAAAATGCAAATGAAGTAAATACTTCTCGACAGTACGCAGACGAGGTTAAACAAGCCGCAATTAATTTTGATAGAAATACAACGCAATCAAGCTTTGAATTTCAAGATTCCCCAAATGTCATTTTTGTAAAGAACATTGCATCGTTAGAACCAGCGGATTTTTATGATCAATTAGCAGAGATTACAATGACAAAGGAAGAAAATGACGCGAGATTAAAATTTTTTTCTGAACAAATGGCCAAAAATCCCAAACTCTTTGATGGTAAGCAAATGGTAATAACCGGGGTTATTTATGATGATTCAACTAATACTATTTATATGGAAGCTAAAAAAGTTCCTTATTCTTTTATCGCCACTCTAAGAAATAAAAAATTCCCAGAAAATAGCCATCTTTATCAACTTTTAATGTTTACAACTGGTGTTCTTGCACCTTTGATAGCACGCAATGGTACTTCAATATTATTACAAAGAGTAGATCTTGGATTATATTCTGTCCCTGGTGGATTTTTGGAAGCTCATGATAAAGAAAAAAGATTAAACTTTTATGATGGTAGAAATTTGGTGACCGAAACAGCAATTACTGAATTAAAAGAAGAAATTGTAGGAATTAAAGGCACAGATGAATTACGTTTTGATTTTTCAAAAACGCAAATAAGTTCTATTTCATTTAGGAAAACTGGCGCCAATCTAATAGGAACGGTTGAATTTGTTGCTCCTTCATATGCAAATTGTCACAGTAGTTACTTACAAGAAGTGATTCGTAATAATTTGGCAAAAGATGCGCATGAACACACCTCTGAACATCAGCTAATCCCTTTAAAATCTAAAAATAGGGATAAGCTACTAGAGATTATATTAACTGGTACTCTCAGATTACCAGGTGCAAGTTTATATTTGCCAGTAGCTTTGAGTTTGACTCGTCTTGAAAATCAAGCTTCTTGCATGATGGCTTTACCTAGAGCAATTCCTAATAGTTCTTCGATTGCATGGCCATTGAGTATTTTTAAAGCAAACCCAGAAAAACTCTTGAGTTATAAAGAGCCAGAGAATGAAATTTATCGAGACAGATTTTAAATACTGTTTTGCTAGGGGTGCTGCGTCCAATGAATGTTGATGACTTAAATAGAGAAATATGATAACTTGTTGTTTTTTTTGGAACAGGGATTGTTTTATTATG
>MHBB01000145.1 GCA_001803185.1 Legionellales bacterium RIFCSPHIGHO2_12_FULL_35_11 | reverse complement strand
TACTCGAGTTAAAGCAAGAAAAGGGAACAAAAACCAAGTCCGGTTCACGCGATGTTTTATTACTACCCCCTGCTTTGGAAGCTTTAAAAAATCAAAAATCCTTCACCTACCTTGAAGGTAAACGGGTATTTTATAATCCTCGCACCAACACCCCATGGGAAACCGATGGTCAGATTCGAAAAACCTGTTGGGCGCATATTTTAAGAAAGGCTGGTATTCGTTATCGTAATCCGTATCAAACTCGTCACACCTATGCGTCAATGATGCTGTCAGCTGGTGAGAATTCTTTGTGGGTTGCAACGCAGATGGGGCATAAAGATACCGAGATGATTATTAAACATTATGGGCGGTGGATACCGGATAAATCGACTGTTGCAGGTTATCAACCAATCAACGACTGGTCGCAGGCATTCAAAGCCAAAACCAATTTCTAATATTTGTTTTTATCTCCAATAATATGTAGACATTAGTACTTATCGGAGATAAAAACAAATAACTCTGTTCGAACAACGCAAACATTACTCTGTGGAACTAATTTTATTTGACATATACAACCAATATTACTAAATGAATTAGTAATATTTAACATAACTGTCAATATTGATTTGACAAAATCAAATAATAATACTAATTTTATTAGTATTATTATCTATAAGTGTCAAACTGGCATGAATACTGCAAATTTTTTTGAACAATATCCTGTGTTTACACAAAAAGAATACAGGCAATTTTTATCGTCCCTGGGAACTACAAATCCGAATACACAAAGAGAACTATTAGCTTATCACTTAAAAAAACAGCATATTATGCGAATAAGGCGAGGATTTTTTGCAAGCATACCTTCGTCATTCCGTAGTGCTTTTGAAAATTTCCCTGTGAATCCTTATCTGATTATTGGTCGAATTAGTGATGATGCTGTCATTGCTTATCAGTCAGCTTTTGATTTTCATGGGGTCTCATATTCACTACATCATCAGTACCTATATATGTCAGAACACCCTATTCGCCCCTTTGAATTTAATGAAACCAAATTTGTGTGTTTACCATTTCCCAATGCATTGCTTGCACAAGAAGCGACAAAATTTGAGGTCGTTTCAGCAGAGCAACAGGGATTAAGCATACAAGTAACCAGCTTAGAACGAACCATTGTTGACGTATTAGATCGCCCTAACTATGGCGGTGGTTGGGAAGAAATATGGCGAACTGCAGAGCATATTTCGATATTAAATTTGGATAACGTTGTTAAATACGCAGATCTCTTGAATAATGCAACAACAATTGCCAAACTCGGTTTTTTTCTTGAGCAATTTAAAGAACAGCTTAATGTCGATGAGAGTATTCTAAATTATCTGGAATCAAAAAAACCAAGTGGCACCCATTACTTAGAACGAAGCAAACGCGAATCTGGAAAATGGTTACATCGATGGAACCTTATCGTTCCTAACTATATTATTGAGCGATCTTGGGAAGAACCGAATGAAGATTTCTAAAGAAAAATTACAGCAAGAAGCCGCAGCGACGGGTTTTAAAATGGAGCATCTAGAAAAAGTACACATGCTAATGGATTTGTTAGCTGACTTTGCTTCTTTCCCACAACTAAAAGATAAATTTGTTTTAAAAGGTGGTACCGCTCTAAATCTATTCTTTTTTAACCTGCCCCGTTTATCTGTAGATATTGATTTAAACTATATCGGAAACGTTGATCGTGAGCTTATGTTATCAGAACGACCTGTACTTAAAAATGTCATCATTGCGATTTGCGAAAGACACGGTTTAACATTGGATCGAAACCCAAATCGTCATGCCGGCGGCAAGATGATTTGGCGCTACCCAAGCGGGTTAGGACAAATGGGGAATTTGGAAATTGATCTAAATTTTATGTATCGCATCCCTCTCTGGCCCATTGAATTTAAATCCAGTTGCGCTGTTGGTAGTAAGCAGGTACATAACATCCCAATATTGGATCCACATGAATTAGCAGCCGGTAAGTTATCGGCATTGATAGATAGAAAAACAGGACGTGATCTGTTTGATGCCTATCACTTATTAACCAATACTAATCTTGACATGCCAAAACTGCGCCTTGCGTTGATTGTTTATTCTGCCATTAGTCGAAAAGCCGATTTACGACAATTAACACCACAAGCGATTTCGGTGGATATTACAGACCTGAATAACAGGTTGCTCCCACTGCTCAGAAAAAGTGAGCTCACCTCCATGCACGGTGTATCAAATTGGGCAGCAAACTTAGTGCATGAGTGTCAACAAGCATTCCATCATTTTTTACCACTCACAGATAACGAACACACTTTTTTGGATCATTTATTAGATAAAGGTGTTATTGAACCAGAGCTTATTTCGAATGATCAGTGCTTGATTGATAATATTAAAAATCATCCTGCAATACGATGGTCAGCTCAGCAAAGTATCAACAAATAAATGAAAGAAGGTAACCTGTCACAGAATACCAAGTTCGATTCCCTTCTCAGGAATCGAACCGAGCAAAAACATCATTGTTCATGAAAATGTACCCAATATGTGCCCAAACATTTATACCTGTAGAATTTAATGAATACTATCAATGAATTACAAATAAATCTCGCGGGTTCGATTCCCGCCGCCTCCACCAACTTACCATCCAAGACACTCCAATAACATCCATCATCCTTTGTAAACACTAGCTTTAGCGCTTATTATACGTCCACTGGTATCCTGTCACAATCGCCGGGTAAGTACAGAGATCTTCGCCATACAGCCGATGCTCGAGTGAGTCGCTACTCGCCTATTTTTGAGCAAGATTTGATTGAATAACTATCAAATTATTGCCCCAATCCCATGCTTCTCAAGGATATTAAGTAATTTTAATATCGCGCCATGTGCATGTCGCTTTCCTTGCTCTAAACTACGAATCATAGCGGGGCTGACATTAAGGTATTTAGCAAAGACCGCTTGGCTTAAGTGCTGACAATAACGTAGTTGACGAATTTCTTCACCCGTATATTCGTGCAGCATAGGTAATTCATCATCAGTCAATTCTCTCAAAGTTTTTTTATCAATAAGATCCGCACGATGTAACCCATGGGCAATATCATTAATGGTATCTTGTATGTTAGACATATTCATCCACCTCACACAATTCGCCGAGCTTAATTAAATGAGCCATGTCATTAGCTGACAACTCGAGCAAAATATCAGCCAACGACTTTAATTTTTTAAGTTCCGTTGTGGAAACATTACCTTTGTCATTTTTTGCAAACAAATGCAGCCAAATGACTCTACTATCAGTGCTATAAGCTAATATCGTTCTTGAGCCAGCACTTTTTCCTTGTCCTTCATTTGTAGCAAGTCTTAATTTATATAATCCAGCGCCCAATGAATATCTTTGTCGACCATCA
>MHBB01000144.1 GCA_001803185.1 Legionellales bacterium RIFCSPHIGHO2_12_FULL_35_11 | reverse complement strand
TACATGTTATTATTAATAATAAAATACCATAGCTAAGGCCAAGCCCAGAAAGTCTCACTGGTCAAACCAGTGGCTTCCCTATCCTGAGTGACTTTAAGGCCGCTGGATTGCTTCACCTACGGTTCGCAAAGACGAATAACTGATTAATTTACGTACAAATTGTGAAGTTAGTTAAGAGCAATAGTGAAGCAATCTAGAGCCCTTAAACGTCACTAGATTGCTTCACTTTGTTCGCAAAGACGACAATTTTGAGTGCTTTTTGAAAAAGTCATAATTCGACTAAATAAAAAGATAAAAAAACCCCTTAATTACTCGAAATAATAAAGAGGTTCTAAATATATTGATCAATACTAAAAATATTAATTGATATTAAATATTGATTAATCTCGTGTGCCAACGTATTTATCATCAAAATAATGACGTAATTTAGTACGAAGAGTACCGCGGCTAATTCCCAACATAATTGCGGCTCTAGATTGATTGTATTTGCAATGTTCCATAACTGCTCTAAATAATGGTATTTCCACTTCTTCTAGCACGAATTTATACAAATCCACAGGATCTGTGCCTTTAAGCTCTGAAAAATACTTTTGTACTGATTGAGTTACACTTGCCGCCAATGATGCAGTTGTTGCTTCTGCTTCGTTGTTCGTTATTGTCATTATTTAAACTCCTTTAACTTTAAAACACAATTCTATCTATTTGTTCAAATACTAAAAATAGAACGATGGAAATATTAAAAATTACGACCTACATAATCATCCCAGAAAACACTGAGAAAGTCTACAGAAAAAAAACTAATAACCCATTAAATATCAAGAGATTAGCAATAATCCTAGAAAAAGCAGTTGATCTCTACTACGAATCACTGCCATTAAGTTAAGAAAAACACTGTCATTCCCGCGAAGGCGGGAATCTATTTCTAAGCAGGCACAGTGCCACTTTAGGGATAGATTCAGCCTTCGCGGGAATGACAAAATCCTTAACTTAATGGCAGTGCTACTACGAATGTCTACTGCTTTTTCTAGGTTTAACTAAGCAAACCGGAAAGACATGACTTCTCAGGGCCTACGCATGAATAGTTTACAATGTAAACATAAAGGCATACATGCCGTCATTGCGAGTGTTAGCGAAGCAATCTAGATCGGCATTCTAATTGAAAATCGATATGGATTGCTTCACTTCGTTCGCAAAGACGGCAGAATATTTTTCATGCGTAGGCCCTGCATGACTTCTAGAATAAGCTTTATGCAAATCCTGTTACTCTAGGATAACTCAATTTTATAACCAATAATATACAAATTTCTACTTTTTTTCATATATTTCTACAATTGCAACATAATTGGATTAAATGGATGATCATTTATCATAAAACGACCATTCAATATCTTTATAACAATTGCAAATCCAGCAGATGCTGGTACTATTGCTCCAGAACGCTGTAAATATAAGATCTTTTCATCGGCTAATTTTTGAGCCATTTCGTCAAGCTCTTCAGGCGTTATAGACTTATCTCCACCTGTTTTACTCGTAGCTTGCCGAGCATCATGATTCCCATTTACAGCAGCAGTAGATTGATTTTCATGATTTTTTTCATCCCCAACCTTTTCAACTTCATTAGATGTTTTTTTACTCATCTCTTGCTGAGCAAGATACTTAGTTTTATAGAGGTCCTTTAAGAACTCTTGTAATAACCCTCTTGAAAAATCAAGACGACCATTACCTGTTATTTTCTGAGCCAATTGAAATGGATTTGTGTTACCTGTATCTTTTGGTAAGGAAATAGTTAGATATCCTCCCAATTTTCCTCCAGTCATCTCCAAACTAAAATCTGATATTGCAATAACTGCTCCATTATTTAATAGCATTGGTAAATCAGGCAACAAAGATAATATTACTCTATGTTTCTCAATATCTGACTGATGCTTTACTCTAGCTATCCTTTTATTCATATCAACTAAAACATTAGCGTCCAAATTACTAAAACTTAGTAAAAATGAAAAATTTCTATATGTTACATTATTAATAAATAATTTATCTAATGAAACTTTCAATGATGAATTAAATAAATTTTTATCCATTGAACTATTCGAGTTTAACGTTAACTCTGCCATTTCTATTAACTCTTTATTCTCTTTCATTACTGTAGCTAATGGTAAATATAATTTAGCGCTGCCAAGATATAGCCCTATTTCATTTCTAATTAAATTAAATTCACTTTCTAAATAATTGAGTTTACTAGTAATATTATCCTTAAACCAAGATAGGCCTTTAATAATACAATTACCAGAAATATGATGTAAATCTGGTGTTGCTTGTGTATAGCTCGTCATGCCTAACCATTCAAAATTGGTCGAGCTATCTTTCGCAGCTAATTTAAACTTAGGTGCTTTTAAAATCATCGCGGTTGAACCTAAGTAATTTACATAAACATCTAAATCTAATGATGGCTTAATTGAATCGCTTGTATAGTTTTCTTGAAATTCAGCAAGATATTTAGGTGGCAAAGTTAAATGGCTCGTTGCTACACCTAATCCAAAATTTACGCTATTTTTCTTAAAAATAATTGGCCCATGATAAATTTGTAAAGGCATTTCAGCAGAATATCTTTTAGTTGGCTTAAAAATTTTTGTGTCATTATCAATTACAACTCTTCCTGGAATTAATAATTCTACATTTAAAATAACATCAGAATAAAACCAATGCCTTTGATATTTCTCAATTGATACCTTAATTTCATTTGAACTATTTAAGGTTGAAATACTTTTATTTAACGCACGCTCAGTCAAATACCCCATACCATAATAACTACCGAGGAGGATTATAGTAGTTAAGAGTATTGACGCCAACGTGATAATCTTTTTCATTCTATCTCCCAGTCAAAATAAATAAACTCACACCACATTTCAAAATAGTATAACAAATTTACAATATAGGCAATCCAACTAAGGAACTGTAAATTATCTCTTAATAACTGGCTTACAATATGTTTCTTTAACTAGAAAAGCTAAAACAAGAGCTATTAAAGAGGAAACTGGTAAAATTTTAAGCCCATATTGGAAATCAGAAAGTAATAAAGACTCAACATTAAATCCACGACCATTTGAAATATGATCTATTAAAAATCCAACAATAGGCTGTAAAAGTGCTCCTACAAAGATAGATAACATATTTGTAAAAGCTATTGCAGTACCAACCACCGCCCTTGAATGCAATTCAGTAGAGACCGCATATGAAATTGCTACTCCTGTATTAGTTATTCCATATGCAAAAAATACTAAATATGCAATCCAGCTACTCATACTTGGAAAAAACACAAAAACTGAGGTGAAAATTAACCCACACACAGCAGAAATAATCATTAGCGGCTTTCTTCTACCTATCTTATCAGAGACTATTCCTGCAATAGGACCGCCAAACACCCACCCAATAAATATTAAGCTAACCGCAAATGCAGCATTATGAGCTGAAAATCCGCGACCATATTCAAGATAAGCAGGGCCTATTGCTTCTCCAATAACTGTTGATGGTCCATATAAAAACCCTGCATATAAAGCATTTAACCAAGTCTGCTTACTAGATAAAACAACCTTTAAACTCTGGAATATATTGTACTTTAAAACAGGTGATTTTGATTTATCGCTAACAATTGCTGGCCTGTCTTGAATGTAAATAAACATTAAAATAGCTAAAGCAATAAAAAGAATAGATATAACAAACATACTAGACCGCCAACCAACAGCGGCAACTAGAAATGATAAAGGGGCTTGACCAGCAGAGGCTCCAAGCATGCCTAGCGCTTGTGTTAAACCAGCAAGCAAACCTAACATAGATGATGGAAACCATGAAGTAGCCAGCCTAAGAGCAGAAATAAAGGCAAATGCTGCGCTAAATCCAATTAATAGCCTGGCAAATGATGCCATGGCCAAACCATCCGCTGCACCAAAAACACAACAACCAATAGCTGTTAGAATTGACATAGATGTGAGCAAATATCTTATTTTGAATCTATCGACAGTGAGGCCAACCGGTATTTGCATTAAAATATAAGGAATGTAAAAAAAAGATGTTAAGGTAGCAAAGCCAACCTCGTTAATTCCAAAATCATGCTGCAAATATTTATGCATGACTGTAGGAGAAACTCGAGCCATATAATCGGAAAAGAAAAAGGTTGCGGCCAAACCCCAGATTAACCAAGCTGAACTTAAATTCTTTTTAGTCTCAAGCAGACTTTCTTGCGAGATATTCATAACAACAATACTTTACAACAATAAAAGAACTAGTATACTCATTTGTACAAAAAATACTAGAGTATTCAAATGAACGCATTAGAAAAGTCATTAGAAAATGCAATTGAAAATAATGGCGAGTCTACAGCTGCCAATAAAGCATATTTAGAATTTATTAAAGCAAACTTTATTATACCAGTCGAAAAGGATTCTAAATCAGGAGAACCAGAAGTATTGTATCTAAATGATAATAACCATACTTTTCTACCTGTATTTTCCAGTCAAAATTTTTTAGACAAATGGGCCAGAGAAATATCAGATAAAATTAAAATACTACAACTGTCTGGCGTTGATCTGTTAAAAGGCATCGGTGAAAATATAATTGTTTGCCTTAATCCAGGTAGCCAATTATACAAAGAATTTAATCCGGCCGAACTTGCAAGAATGAGAAGCATGGTATTAAAAATTTTTAAGAACTAGTCATAATCCTAGAAAAAGCAGTTGAGCTCTACTACGAATGCCTACTGCGCTGAATTTTAAAGATTTTTTCATGTTTTTTTAACTCACCATAGTGGTGACTATGCCTTCGTCAAAAAAACATGAAAAAATCTTTAAAATTCAGCACATTAGTCATTCTCGCTACGATCTAAACTGCTTTTTCTAGGATAATTTGATGCAAACTTACCTAAGGGCTAATTGGAAGCTAACCCCTAAAGGTCGCCCATTAAATTTGACCAACATTAGAACATGTGATATTATCTTCCAATATTTCTTTCATGAGAAAAAGAGCTATGTCCAAATTTAATAATTTTAAAGAGATTATATTCCAAGACGACAGCACCCAAATAGAACTGGTAGAAGCTATCCGCAGGAAAGGTTATAGCGCCAAAAATTTTACGGAAGCATTTGCAAATCTCATTTATAAAGTAGACGAAGTAGATTTACAAACTATCTTGGCTCCTTTCCTACGAACTCTTGCTATAAAACATCTAAAAGAAGGCACAACAACGTATGCCAGAGAATTTCGGGACCAATATGACGCGGTTGTCAGTACTCTAGACACAATAGAACGTGGTGATGCAATTAATGTTACGGGTATGACCTTGAATTGATGTCTTATAACACGTGCTCAT
>MHBB01000143.1 GCA_001803185.1 Legionellales bacterium RIFCSPHIGHO2_12_FULL_35_11 | reverse complement strand
GATCATATTTTTTCATGCATGTCTATAAAAATAGACGCGCCTTTACAAAAATCATCATATCAAAGACAACCACACAAGAACAATAACACATTGATTTATATATTTTTTTGACAAAATTTTGTTGGGATTAGTAAGCCTCTGACCAGATCCTAAAGTGGCACTGTGCCTGCTTAGAAATAGATTTCCGCCTTCGCGGGAATGACAATGTTTTTCTTAACTTAATGGCAGTGGTGTGAACACCACCTGCCCATGGTAACGACTCTATTATTGTGCAATTAATTAAAATTAAAATGAGCGATTTGATAAAGTATTTTTGTTTCATAAATAGCGCATTTCCAATTGAGTTTAGGCACAAGCGATTACACTTAAGTGATGTTTTTTATTTTTTATTTCATCATGTAACGTCAATTTTTCTTTACCTTTTTGCAGGATAACTTCATACCCAAATGCTTTAGCTATGTTTATTAAATTACTTACTTTGATATCATTTTGTTTTCCAGTGCGAAGATCTTGTATCACCGAAGGCGACAATCGAGCCTCTTCGGCTAAACCACGAACAGATTTATCATCTGCATCCATGATAGAGATCAATAATTCAGAAAAAAGCAACTCCTTATAGCTTTGTTCGTAAGCTTTTTTAAATTCATTATTCTGCATTTTTTTATCAAAAGTAGATAATGGCTTATTCATAGTAATCTCCAGAGCTAATACGTGACTCATAATTTTCTTTAATTTTTAATGCTCTATTTTTTTCTTTTGCTGGTAATTTATCCGTTTTTTTATGAAAAGCATTTGTTACAATGATTTTTTTGCCTGTAAAAAAGAAACATAAAAATCGATGTGGCTGAGGCTTAAACGCATAAATTTTATCACCCTCACTTCGAAATTTCGTTTCATTTTTAATGATGCCAATATTTCCCATCAATTCAAACAAATTCAACAATTTTATTTGTTCATCGTCATTTAGCGATTCAAAGTAGTCTAAGGCAATACTGTTACCCTTAGCATCGAAATACCACTCAATAAGGAATTTTCTTCCCTTGAAGGCAACATATTCATTTAATTGTTTTTGTTCTTTTTGCATACTAAAAAGTGTACCACCTAACTAGCACAAAGTCAAGTTGTAGTATAGTTTTTTGTTCTTCTATTTATTTTTTGTACATAATTTGACGCAATAAGCCCAAGACCTAATTTGATATACCCAAAGGCAATACTATCCTTAAACTTCAACTATAGATTATTTAGAAAATTCATAAGATCTTTATCATCACGCCAATGTTTGTTTTCTATTGTTTTTTGATTTTCCGATACATCACACATGGCAAGTGCTTTGGCTTTCATTGCCAAATCGACTTCTGCATAAACATTGGTGGTATTTATTGAAACATGACCGAGCCACGCTCTTATTGTATTTATATCAACACCAGCTTGCAATAGGTGTGTCGCTGTAGTATGACGTATTGTATGTGGACTGATTCTTTTTTTAGCTATCGCTGGCAGTTCTTGTGTAATTTTTTTGACATAACGAGTAACCATAGCATGAATACCAAACTATAAAATGCATGATTGTGCGTGTATTACCTAACCCGATAAGAACTTCGAATAGGGAAATTGTGATAAAATTAGGCAATAAACCCCATGCTAGAGCATGTAAGTAAGACTTAGCAAGTAAAACAATGGGTGAATGTTGGCCAAATAACAGGAGGAAGGGCGATATGTTCCAAAATAACAAGAAGGATGGAATAGCCAGTATTAAGCTGAGCAATAGCCCATCACGCACGATTAATGCGATCCATTATTTTTTAAATAAGGCGCTATCCCGGGTGATCCATAGTAATTAGACTTCCGTAAACCTAGAAAAAGTTACTAAATTTTAAAATCTAGTTTTATTTCGCCTAGATTTGTAAAATTAAGATCAAATTTTATGGCTTTTGGTAAAGGACTAGTAGTATTAAGATCGTTTTGTCTAGTTGCATATTGATACCATGTTGGTACTATATTTTGATGCATTCCAATGTAAGAAATCGAGCAATTGATTAAGTTATTAAATATAATTCGATCATGGTAGTTATCTCGGTCGGGAGTATCTAATTCTGACCAAGTTCTCCGTAGTAATTTTTTATTTTTACAAATATACGCTATTCTTCCTAAATTAGATTTTTTCTGGGTGGATAGGTAGTTTGTATTGCCACCTCTAGTAAATTCTAAATAATCTGTTTGGCCGATAAAAGATGGAAATAAATGCATTTGATTGCCGCGAACAGGTCTCTCTACAATTTGTGAAATATCTTTATTTATTAATATGAGACCTAATTGTAATTGATTAATAAGTTTAGATTGATTTTCTGTTCTTTCTTTTATTTGGAATGATTGGTATAAGATTGATGAAGTAATCGCGGCAATGATTGCAAATACAGCTAATGCAACAATAATTTCAATTAAGGTAAATCCTCTATTATTCATAATAAAATGCGAGAATATTGTTGTCAAAAGGTCCATACGGACTAGAACTAACATCAATATTTAATTCATGCATATGATTTATGCTTGTAGAGTTTGCCATTAGTCTAGCATACCATGTTTTACCAAATGCTTTCATTGGGATTGTAGTAGCAAGTCCATCTTGGATTCTTATTTCTCCTAACTTTACCTTCGTTATCATTTGCATCTCAACAATATGGCTGATAGCTTTATTTTTTATTCGAGAGTAGATATTTATACTTGTCGCTTCGGTACTAAGTAAGGCTGTTAATGAAATTGCTAATATAGCTAAAGCTATTAATACTTCTATCATGGTAAAACCAAGGTTAGCTGTATTTTTTGACATTAATAATCCCATTAGAATATGCAATTATACTAACAATACGTTCATGTTTTGATTCACCAAAACTTAAGATAAATGGCGAAACTTCCCCAGATGGCCCAATAATAATATAATTTTTATAAGTTTTGGTTGAAAAGAAAGCTTTCATATTATTAGGGAAAATTTGTCTTTTTATAAGACCATTTTTCAAGGGTTGCCATTTATGTGAACTTTTGCGCTCTAAAACTGTATAGCCATTCTCTTTTATCTGAATCATAAGTGTGATATCTAAAAGAATAGCTTCATTTTTTATTAATTCTAATTGATTAACAAAATGATTTGCGTAATTAATGATTTTTTTACTTTTTCCAAAGTCGCCGAATGATAAAACTGCGAAGGAAGTAGTAATGCTAATAATTAGCAAAACTACAAGAATTTCAATTATAGTAAATCCTAGATTATGTTTAAAAGTCTTATTACTGCCCAGCATTCCAGTTTCCAATAGTTGCATTTATTCCTTCACCAGCTTCTTGTCCATTTGCTCCAAAGGTAAAAATATCAATATCACTATGTTGGCCTGGATTTAAATATAAGTAATCTCTATTCCAAGGATCTTTAGGTAATGATTTTAAATACGCTTTCCAGTTATGTGGAATTGGATCGGTACTAGGTTTTTCAATCAAAACAACTAGACCTTGATCTGTACTAGGGTAGAATCCATTATCTAATTTATATAACTCAAGAGCATTTTGAATAGCTAAAACATCTTGTTTAGCTTTTACAACCCTAGCTTCGTCAGGCCTATCAATAATTTTAGGTACAACTAATGCAGCAAGAATACCTAGTATAACTACAACAACCATAATCTCAATTAATGAAAATCCACTTTGTTTATTTATCATACTTGGGCTCCAAAGATGCCAAATTTAATGGCCAATGGCATTCGCTTAAGAAAAAAGTGTTGTCGTTGCGAACGTAGTGAAGCAATCTAGTGACGTTTAAGGGCTCTAGATTGCTTCACTATCACTCGCAAAGACGCATTTTAGAACATGTCTTTAAAAGGTCATAAAGTCCAGTAATAGTAAACAGAACTTAGTCACTATAATACATTTCGTATTCAAATGGATGAACAAGGCTTCGCATTTTTTCAATTTCTTCAAAACGCATTTCTATTAAAGTTTGAATTAACTTTTCACTGAATATATCACCAGCCAATAAGAAATTATGATCTTTTTGAAGAGAAATAGTCGCTTCTTCCAAAGATTTAGAGATTTTAGGGATTTTACTTAATTCTCTGGCTGACAAATTATATAAATTTTTGTCAGTTGATTTGCCAGGATCAATTTTATTTTTAATCCCATCAATTCCCGCCATCATCATTGCAGTAAATGCTAAGTATGGATTGGCAATTGCATCTGGAAAGCGAACTTCTATTCTTCTAGATTTGTCTTGAGAAGTGTATGGAATTCTGATTGAGGCAGAGCGATTGCATTCTGAATAAGCTAATAAAATCGGTGCTTCGTATCCAGGTACTAAGCGACGGTAGCTATTTATTCCAGGATTGGTTATAGCATTTAAAGCTTTAGCATGTTTAACTATGCCACCTATGTAATATAATGCAGTTTGAGATAAATTTGCATATTTATCACCACTGAATATATTTTCTCCATTTTTTAATAATGACTGATGGCAATGCATACCACTGCCATTATCGCCCACTAAAGGTTTTGGCATAAATGTTGCTGTTTTTCCATAATTATGAGCAACACTGCGGACGATATATTTAAGCATTTGTATTTCGTCTGCCTTTTTAATTAATGTATTACATCTAGTTACAATTTCGCATTGGTTTGCGGTAGCAACTTCATGATGATGCGCTTCAACAGTCACCCCCATATTTTCTAGAATTTCGCAAATAGCAGAACGAATATCTTGAGATGAGTCAGCAGGTGGAACAGGGAAGTACCCGCCTTTTAGAGCTGGACGATGACCAATATTGCCACCATTTATATCAATACCTGAATTCCAATATCCTTCTTCGGAGTTAACTTTAAAAAAAGACCCACTTATATCAGTATTCCATTTAACATCATCAAAAATAAAAAATTCTGGTTCTGGTCCAAGAAGAACTTCATCAGCTATACCTGAAGATTTTAGGTAGTTTTCCGCTCTTTTTGCTAGTGTTCTCGGATCTCTGTCATAATGTGATTTAATAACAGGGTTTTGAACATCACAACGAACGATTATAGTATTATCTTGAAAAAATGGGTCTAAGACAGCGGTACTTAAATCTGGTATTAGCGATAAATCTGCTTGATTTACAGATTGCCATCCTTTAAAAGAAGAGCCATCAATCATTTTACCATCGTGAATAAAACTCTCATCTAAACATTTCGGAGAAACTGTAATATGATGCTCCTTACCTCTTAGATCAGTGAATCTTAAATCTACAAACTTTGCGTCATGTTTTTTGATAAGATTATCAAAATCATTTTTGTTCATGTTTAACTCCGAAGTTTTTTTGACCCGCTAAGTGTACACTAAGAGACTAACTAATTCTATAAAACTGATAATAAATCAGGGCCACCTCATGAAACATTCGCTTAAGAAAATAGAATGTTTTAATTTTCGTCGTTGCGAGCCTCTATACAGGGCCTGAAAAACGTTCCGAACTAACTTGGCGTCACTGCGAGTGAAACGAAGCAGCCCAGAGTCCTCACTACGAGGCAACATTTTGATTTTTTT
>MHBB01000142.1 GCA_001803185.1 Legionellales bacterium RIFCSPHIGHO2_12_FULL_35_11 | reverse complement strand
CACTATGGTGAGTTAAAAAAACATGAAAAAATCTTTAAAATTCAGTGCAGTAGGCATTCATAGTAGAGCTCAACTGCTTTTTCTAGGATTAAGTTAGGGACGTTTAGTTGAACATATCTTTCCATTACGCTATCTCTTCTTCATAAATAGTCGATGACTCTGACAAATGCAACGGTAATGCATATGGCTTTGGTAACTCCCATCCAGATGAGGTTTTAATTTTCAGGTTAGGATTAATAATATAATAGCCACGTGTGACTCGCATAAAAAGTTTCCTGTTTGGCGTATATTTACTATTGATTTCATTTCGACTGAGCAATGAGCTTAAATAAGCCTGTTTTTTTCGATATTCAGGCCAAATTGAAGAAGGTAGTTTTTGAACCAGCTCAAATAATTGATACGCCGCGAATCCCTTGCTCCAAAAAACAGTATAACCTTTAATTTGACAGCATATTAAGTCAGCATAAAATGTTAAAATCAAATTAAATAATAAATACTCTGCTCGACTGGCATCAATTTTAACAAGATGACCGTCTATATCCAATGAAATGCTATCGGTAGCAATATGATTATAAACACCCGCCAACATAGGTACTAAATTTTTTTCTGCTTGGATCGTTTGGTAAATGGCCAATTGCAATGGATTTCTAAATAGGGAGTCTTTTGCTTCTAATGACGGCCCCATTTCAAGAATTGCATGAATCAAATTCACATTTCCTGCATGAATGGCCGCCATAAGGGGTGTATAGTTCATGGTCGTCCGATGATCAATACCATACATTTGGATTTCCTTATGCACCATTTGTGAGTTTTTAGTGGTGTATTTTTGAAAATGTTTCTCATACATGATGGAGTAAGATTTTTTTACATTTATAGCTGGTCTGAATCCTTTGTCTTTTAGCTTTTCTATGGTTATCCGATCATTGTATAACATGGCGACCTCAAACAGGTCTAACTGCTCTTTTTTGTCCTGTTTCTGACCTGTAAATACGTTTTCCAATAATTGCACGTAAGATTTTTTATCGATAACAGCCCATGGTGGTGTTTTTTGTTTTAGAATTATTTCATTAATCGCTGCGGCCTGTTCAATTTTTCCTTGGCTCGCTAAGCGACTTGCCTCTTTTTGCCATTCATCAATGGATGACTCAGCAATGTCCATATGAATTGATTGATTAATTTCATTAATATCGAGCAAAGTAATTAATGAGTGGCTTGGATTTTTTTCTATTAAATACACACTTTTGATAGCACGCGTTATCCCAACATAGAGTGAGTTAATGTAAAACTTATACACCTCCATGGATTTGTCAGATTTACTTTTGGCTCGCCCATACTTAAACTCCTGATCTAATACTTCGGGAGTTAGCCCTTTCGCGATATCTAAAAATCGTGGTTCACCGTCAATGAAGTGATAGAGAATTACATTTTCATATTCTAACCCTTTGGCCTCTTGAACTGTGAACACCAGAGGCGTATCAAATAATGTTCGAGCCTCTTCTTTTTGTTTTTCAGTAAGCGTTATAATAGCAAAAGTAATTGATCGGCTGATTTTTTTATTTATGTCATCTATTTTTTCTGGTGTTGATTTAATACAGGCCACGTCACCGACGTGCGTTGATTGACTTTCGATGAGGTAATGACTTTCTTTATCAATGGATCCGAAACGGGCATTTTTAACTTTTAAAACACGATTCGCTAGTTCTGTGACTTCTGAAGTATTACGATAATTTCTTGTTAAAATCCGTGTAATGTCATTCGTTGATAGTTCCTCACTCGTATAAAATAATTGCTTTAATCCAGACCATGAAAAAAAATTAGGGTGTACAATTTGGTTTGCGTCACCACACATAAAAAATTGATGGGGTGATTTGAGCGTGGCCAAGACTAACGATAATTGGCTGTTTGTAAAGTCTTGAACTTCGTCGATAATGACGGCATCATAACAAGCGGTTACCTTTTCTTTGTAGTAATGAGACAAAATGTTCGTATCAAAATACTGTCCTTCATTAAGAAATGCGACATAGCCTTGAAACAAACGATAGACTTCTTCACGCTCTGTTTCGGCATAAATCGATTTTCGAATACCAAGATTTAAATACTTTTCTTTTGAAAGATAAGGGGCGTCCGGCTCACTTCCCGCAAGCACGCCTCTAAACTCTTCATATAATTTTCTACCGTCATTCAATACGTTACTTTTTTTCTGGCGTTGATACCAATTTAAAAAAGAGGTAGTACTAATCTCTTCTCCTTTCGGTATAGCAATTGTTTCAATTAGTTCTTCAAACGATAAGAAATCAATGGATTGATCTTCGTTTTGATAGTTGTTCGCGTAATACAGTTGACGAGCATTATGAACAAGATAGGGTGAAAGCGTCACATACAGTAAATCACCCGGCATCGTTTTCATTTTTTCAAGGGTCAGTGAAGTTTTTCCACTTCCGGCTGAACCAATAAGAATAATAGGTAATCCATACTGAAAAATATTATTTTGAATGTCATCGAAAACAATAAAACGATCCAGAAAATGCACTTTCGCTTCGCTTGTTCCCAAGAATCGTAGATTATCTTCAATATGCGAAGTCATCTCGGCTAGCGACTGGATGTTACTTTCCTGAATAATAGCTCCTCGTAAAAAACGTGATTTATCATAATTATGATTACGAATGACTTCCAATAAGAGTAGGTGTGTTTTATCGTCATGTTTAATTGGTTTAAACAACAATCGATTGGTATCATCCAGCTTCGCTCGATAATATCCATTTGTGGATAGCTTTTTTACGTCAGCAGTCTTAAAATCGCCTTGAGACAAATGGTGGCAGACCTTCTTAAATTTTTGTTCCAGACCAGAAGTATCCAGATCTTGATATTGCAGTAGATGAAACTGACTCAACATATGCCCCTTAAAGTGTATTTTGGATTATTAATAAACTATAGTTTCACGCCAGTTAATTCATAACCACTTTGAGATAAATGAACGTGCGTCACGTGACCTGTTTTATTTTTTAAAAACTTAAACTCAAGATCAGGCACTACAGCATAAAACTCTAATTCTTTTTCAGAGTGTAACAAAATGATAGGCTGATTCGAAAAGCATGCTTCAAGTTGACCATTGTTGACTGTGACCATAAGGTTTAAATTTTCCTTAATCTTATACTCACCAACACATTGATTGAAACATTTTACGGATACTGCAATCTGGCTCTTTTCTCGAGGAAGCGTTACTTCTCTACTGTTCATAGCTAAAAGCAATTTAAGCGCAATATTTTGTGCAAGAAAGCCTACATCCCAGACATATCCAAAGGTATTTAAATTAGATAAAACCGCGATCGTTGTTTTAGCAATTGGCGAATAAATCAATGCCGTATGAAACCCATTAATACCACCAATATGCATAATGACTTTAATTCCATCGATTTCTTTAATTTCAATCCCAAACCCATAATGTTCTTTAAAAGGAGTTGTCATTTTATCCAATGATGCAGATGAAAGCAGTTTTTCACCGAATAATCCTTGCGTCCATTTAAGTAAATCCTCTGTCGTTGAATACAGCGAACCAGCAGAATAAGGTAAGCTCATGTCCAAATAATCTGCATTGGTAACGTGACCATCTACTTCTTTTGTATAACCAGAGGCTCGATGAAAAATAATTGATAATGCAAAATTTTTTCTGTAAATTTAGTTTTACTTCAATTTCCAATGGTTAATAATAAAACAAAAAATTATATGTACTT
>MHBB01000141.1 GCA_001803185.1 Legionellales bacterium RIFCSPHIGHO2_12_FULL_35_11 | reverse complement strand
TTGCCTAGGCTAATGGACCGGTTCGACTCAGCCCATAGTGGACTTTCACCACCTAGTTTTACGCCATGCCTGGCGCACAAGTAGAATTAGTTGAAAATACAACAAATTATTCATTTACCGGCGCCGCAGGGAGTGGTAAAAGCACCATTATTAAAAATTATTTAACTGATGAACAAAAAACCGATTATGTCGTTTTAGCAACAGATAATTACCGTGCGTTTACATTGCCTGATACAGATGCTCATGAGGAAAAATCTACAAGAGATATTTTTACAAGAACACAAGACATGGCTTATTTAGTCAAGGAGCTTGTTTTAGAAGAAATTGATGAACAAATCAAACAAACGCACACCCGCCCTAATATACTTTGTGATTGTATAACCCTGGATAAGAAAATGCTTAATTATTTGTCAGATGGGACAGTCCACTCATATGTAGCAGCCTATCGAGGGGAGCCTGGCTACGTTGGCATAGCAGAAAGAGCCGATAACCGGGCAAATGACTTACAGGCAGGGCCAGCAGATAAAGGAAGGTTTGTAAATACAAATTCACTATTTGAAGGTCATGCCGATGCAAGTAAAAGGCTTATATCAACCCTACCTAACAATACAATTACCAAAATATATAATACTGCGGTTGAAAAAGGAAAAGACCCTATTGAAATAGCTACAGTTGATAGTAATAAACATGTCGTAGATATTAGCGATTTAAGAGTCATGTCTGAATTTTTAAATAAAAGTAACGTCAATATTAATGCTGTTAATCCAGTAGATTTAATTTTAAAAAAAGGTGGTGAAATAGATGCCTTTGCAACTCATCCTGAATATAAAGCAAAAGCAATTTTAGAATTAATTCCAAAAAGTAAATATAAAGAAGCTTATACTGTAAGACTAAAAGAAAACAATGACGTCTATGCTGAATTAAGGGCAGATAAAAATGGAAAAATTACGCTTGACGTGCTTAATAAAAAATTATTTTTTAATAAAGAAAATAGTAATTCAGTTGAGGCGGCTGTATTAAGGGCTCTCATAAGGCAAGTTTTAAAAGGAGATATAGTTAAGTCATTTAACTCGGCTTATTCATTACCTAAAAACAAAGAAGCAAAGCTAGATAGACCGTTTAATTCGCAAAGTGATAATAAGTCATTCATTGCTGCCTATAACAAAATTAAATTTAATAATATAAATAATGAAACAAAGGAAGATAAAGAAATAGAACGAGGCAATAGTAAGGGATGAAAATTTAATTTAGATGGCTATATCACTGCGTTTTTTATGGACACATGCACCTACCTCACCATCATCACCAGAACCATTAGCTTTAAAAAAACAAACATTAGAGTAAAAACTACTGCTGTTTTTATCTTTGTTTATTTCTTGAATTTTACTATTTTTTTGCGGAGGGTCTTCGACGAGACCGGCAAACATTTTATGGATGGTTCTTGGTACGAACGTAATACCCATGTAAATAGAAAATAAAATTGAAATAGCAAACATAGTCACAGACATATTTCCGTTAGTATGGTCATAGGTCATTTCTGAAAAGTTCTTTTGTGCTTTCTGAAAGCCAGACATGATTATTCTAAGTACTTCACAATATTCGATGGTTAAGTGGTTGGGCGGTTTTTGGATTGTTCTATCGTCAAATTGATTTTTAATATTTAAAAGAGTAGATAATTTATCTTTGTCATTTCTTTGTTTTGAGTATTCGGCAGATATTTTAATTTCTGCAAATTTCGTTAGTGAACTTCTATATTTTTGGTAGGCAATAATATATTGGCTTGTTGTGGCGGCTATCAATATCAAACCAGCAATCATCATGCCAATTATAAAAACTGGCGGACATGCTACTCCTGAAAATAGCATAATGGTGGCGCAAAAAAACATCGCTCCAGCAATCACTCCTTGTACGGCAAGGCCATTTCCTAAACCTTGTAAGATTGCATCGGAAAATGATATGGTTGTATTTTTTTCTAGTTTTATTTGGTGATTTTGATACTCATTAAGGGCTAATTCTAGTTTTTGCAGCAAGCGCTGGTCTATTTGTTGGCGCTTTTCTATTTCTAAAGCAAGCGTACGGCATTCAGCTTGACTAACTGCTAGGTCAAGCTCTATTGCACTTTTTAATAAAGTTCGTTGATATTCATACTCTTGATATTTTCTAACCGCTAAACATAAGGCAAACAATATGGAAGCACATGCTATCCCTATAGCAAATAAGGCGGGATTTGTTATTGCTACTAAAAATAATGCGCCTAAATAAAAATATGTTGCATCAAAAATAGCGCCTAGAGTACATGAAAAATAAAGTAATGCTTTTTTCCATAATGGTGGCGCCGATGGTCTTTGAGCTAGAATATTTTTTTTGTATTTCAGCCAATTCGTATAAGTAAATTCAGCTTGGTCCACGCCATGCGGATATACTTCTTTAAGCAACACCTCAATCTGCCTAGGGGTTAGAGATAGAATTAATTTATTTTCTCTTGTTTCAGCTAATTTTTTACAAAACTCATCGTTCTTTTCAGAAATAATTAGATTGCTGTGCTCATCAACTTCGTATAATCCTCTCTTTCGTTCGGCTACATCTTGAGTTAAATATATTAATGATTTTTTATATTCGGAGGTATCTTGAGTTGGTAAATCGTCTAGAAAATATAGTTCTTGTCCATTTGCGGAAAATTGAGAACTTAAATGTTTACAGATATTTTCGCTTTGAAAAAAGTTAATAATTTCGTTTAACTTGCTGATATTATTAGCTGGATCTGGCCCATCTATGCGTTTAGCAATGTATTCCTCTTCTGATTCACTCTGGTTAGTAATGCAATAAATTGCATTTTGAGTTTCATCTTTAGGATTATTTATGTAGATAAGAGAGTTTGCGTATTTTTTTAAAGCATTTTCTTTAGGAAGCTCTTTCGCAAAATTCAAACAGTTACTTTTTTCAAATATTTCTTTAGCTAAGGCTTTATTTTTCTTTTGCTGCTCTTTCCGTTCGCCGCGCAATTTTCGCAGTACAACACGGTTTATTAAGGCAACAGCAGATAGAGCTAATGCTAAAGGAAATAAAATGTGTAAAATAAACTCGGGTTGTACTACAAAGGTAAAAATTACAGCGAGAGCCGAGCGAAGCCCTTTATAAGCCCATTTTACTGCTTGTAAAATATCTCGAAAATATGGGGCTGTTATGACAATAAAGTTTTTTATCTTATTTTGTTTAAGATCGACATCATCAGCAAAAAAAGTACCTAGACCTAAGTACCCCATTAAAAACAAACTAATAATAATGGTAGTAGCTAGACCTTCTGGAGTAAGTTCAGACTCATGCCATTCGGCTTGAGCGTGCGCATCACTTCGCTCTTGATAAGAGGCGATTAAGGAGTAGATTAATTTCAAGTTACCAAAGGCATAACTTAGAGCATCTTCAACAGCATATACGGTTCTGGCATATGCATAAAATATCTTGTGGTCTTCTAGGCTTTTTAAAAGCTCAGGGCAGCTGATTTTAAGTCTTGTATAGATATCAGAATATATCGCGCTATCTTCAACTTGCTGCTTTGTCATTGCATCGCTATTAGCCGCTTTATGTGGTGCGAATTCTACAGAAATTTGTACTCGATGGCAAGAACTATTTCAATATGATATTAAGTTAAGCATTTTTGATGAAGCAAAGACGAATTATACCA
>MHBB01000140.1:1786-3806 GCA_001803185.1 Legionellales bacterium RIFCSPHIGHO2_12_FULL_35_11 | reverse complement strand
AATGGCCAAACTTAAATTGGTAAAAAAATGCCGTTCACGTACTCACGAAACACAAATCAACCTACAGAAAATCAAGGTCTATCTCGTTCTAACTCCTTTTTTGTGTGCGATGGACAAGTATACCATATAGAGCCTAGCTCTCAATTACATCAAGGACAATCAGGAGTTGTAAGATTTTTTACCAATGATAAACAAGGCAGGCAAGTTGTAAAAACACCACACTCGCATAATGCTTCCCTTAAAGATGCAGCGAAGGAGGTAGAATACTACCAAAAAGTGTATCCCGCACTTGCTGTCTCGCTAGATAGCACTAATGAACCCGATTATCGTTTAGTATTACCTTATCTCGGTGTAGAGCTTGGTGAATACGCGGAGAAATGTTCTGATGCCGAATTAGTTGAACTGTTTTTTAGTGTTATTGCTGAATTAGAGCGAATTCATCGGCTTGGCATCACCCACTATGATCTTGTTCTAAGAAACATCTTGATCAATGAAAACAATCAGGTCTTCATTATTGACGGCATTACTCACACCAATACACCAACAGCACAGCATCTCGACATCAATAACTTGGCAATAACTTTTGATAAATTAGCACAAAAGCATGGTATCTATTCTGTACGTCCTCATGGTGTTATAAAAACAATACCAGAATTGAGAAATTATATTCATACGGCTTGTAGCGGTGTCAATGAATTACCCACCTATAATGAAGAACCTATATTTAATATGCCGTTCGGTTTGAGCGCTCCGAAAAAAGAAGCCCGAAAAATAACAAGAAAGCTATGGTTAGCTATGGATCAAGTTGAAGAAGCACAAAAACAAATCCATTCTAAATCAATCAAAAAACAAATGAAGCAATTACTGGCTATCATCGAAAATGGTGTTACCAATGGCCCCCTACAAAATAGTCAAGCCATTACAATATGTGAAAGAACTAAAAATCTCTTACAAAATCCAACGCTAGAAAATATTAAACAATACAGGCAATTTACTAATCAAATCTCGGGAGAAAACATTGTTCGTCGAACTGTGCGCCCTGTTTCAAAAACAATGGGGGTTCTAAGCGCAATCGCAATACTTGGTTTATTAGTTGTTCCTGGAATCAATATTCCAACTTTTATCATCCTAGGATGTGCTGTTATTTGCTTCGCATTCTTAGCTTATATGTCTGCAAGAAATTCGTTGTATTCGCAAATGCATAAGTTAGCGATAGGAAACTTACCGGATTCTACAAGCCAGACTTGTCAATCAATCGCATTCAGCATGAGCTAATTGGTCTTCTTGTCACATAATACTTGAAACACCGCTAGACATTAACAGTAAATATTGATCAAATAGTTTCATGGAGTTTTGTATAGCTTGTTCTAGGGGTTTAATTTTTTCTATTAAAAGGTATCTGGCTAGATCATGATCTTTTAACTCTGTGGCTAGTGCGAAAATATACTTTCTTTTTCGATATTCTCGAGTAATTGATAACCCATTGAATAGCCCAAACGAAATTCTTCCATACATGGTTTTTTTCTCACGACCATGAAGATGAGTTACTTGCTCCCAGGGTAGGGCTATAAATGAGGTATTTTCTAAGATACGTTTCAGCGGATCATTAAAAGCGAATTTTTCATCATAATAAAAATCAATCCAATCTTCATGAGTGTAGAATCAATATGAATTACCGGCGTCTGCTCCTAAAAAATAAAAATAATCGCAACCCAATTTTTTTAATGAACGAAAGATAGTATTGAATTCTAGTTCAAAATTCTCCGGAAAAGAATTATGTAGGTGTAAGCGATTGGGTATGTGGTGATGCACATTTAAAAAAGAGTTATTGACCACTTTTATTGTTTCCAGTTTATCTGCCTCAGCTTTTTATATGACATTCATTTACATGCCTACTTATTTGTCAGCTTCATTGCATGTACACTCCCATCAAAAATCAATTTTGATGATGCTGGTTTGTTTGTTGATTTATATAGTGGCGCTTCCGGTTGCCGGAATTGTGGCGGATAAGATTGGTATT
>MHBB01000140.1:262-1723 GCA_001803185.1 Legionellales bacterium RIFCSPHIGHO2_12_FULL_35_11 | reverse complement strand
TTACCCACTTTAAATGGTATTGGCTGTATTGTTGTGCTGCTTTTATTTGCTATCATTCAAGCAATTCTTAATTCGCCATTGCCTGCATTTATGATTGCTCAGTTTAATCCCATGCAGCGCGGGAAAGCACTTGCGATCTCCTATTGTCTTAGTTTAACTTTGTTTGGTGGTTTGATGCCTTATTTGATCCTAACCAACGGAGCTTATCTAAATCCAGGGGTTCCAATAAGTATCTGCGCTGTTTTAACATTAATCGTTACTCGTTTCAGTAGGAAAAAATTATGGTGATTTATGAAGTTAACCTCAATATTGATGGGGATATTTATGCGGAGTTTGCGGTGTGGTTGAGGGAGCATGTGAAAGAAATGCTTCAATTTTCAGGGTTTATTCAGGCTAGTGTTTTTAAACAAGAACAAGATAAAGGCTCAGATCAAGAAAAATTAACCGTCCAATATCAGATAGAGAGTAGGGATGATTTACAATGCTACTTTACTGAGTTTGCGGCCAAAATGCGTGAAGAAGGACTTAAACGCTTCAAAGATAAGTTTTCTGCAGAACGAAGAATTTTTAATGTGCAGGATACTATTTTAAAATAATTTATACATAAATGCGTATATTAAATTGATAGATACATATATATGGTATATGATGTATTCCAGTGCATGTAAGTCAATTTAATATGGAGGAATGTGTTGTGGATAAAAAAGTTTTTAAAGAAGCCGAGGCGGCAAATTATATTTGCATGAGTCGTTCATTTCTTTCTCAGGATAGGATGAATGGGGTATTAGCTAAGCGAACGCCGGGGCCACAATACATTAAAATTGGTCGTTCAATCCGATATTTAAGAGATGATTTAGATTCGTGGTTAGATCAACACCGCAATAAAACTAAGCCTTAGTGGTTGTCATGATTATGCTTCACGCGAACACAAATTATCTTTTTGCTCGTGTGAAGCATAAGATGACTCAGGTTTTATATGCGTAAATTGTTGAGGTAGCATTTCTTTTAATAAAGCATCAATTTTCGATGCATAAGGCTCATACAGAGAAGGGCGGCGCGGGAAGATTCTATCGTTGACCCAATAATTAGGCCATTGATCGGTACTCTGAATACAGTCTCTAGCAAAATTATTAATTTCAAATTTTTCTTCAATTTGAATGCATCCACGTATAAATATATCAACATAAGATTGAACAATAGGGTAATCATACGTGGGGTTCTGTTGATTGTTTTCCGCCGGGACATAAATCCAAACTTGTTTTTGAGTCGGAAGGGCGACAGAAAAAACGTCTATTTCATCAAGGTTTAATTCTTTTCTGCAATAAATAGTTTCCCGTTTATCAACTTGCTGGATATTGTCTGGATTGCTTAGTTGATAGATGACTCCATTAAAAGAGGATGATTTATCTTCAGACACAGATAAAAAAGACGCGTTGAGGCCAGGTAAATTACCATGTACAC
>MHBB01000140.1:0-241 GCA_001803185.1 Legionellales bacterium RIFCSPHIGHO2_12_FULL_35_11 | reverse complement strand
TTATTAAGACTGGGAGACTTTCTTCAGCGGTGGGATCAGTTCTCTTTTTTGATTTTTCGTCAATTAAGCTTCCATAACCGACGATGTATTGTGGGAGTTGATGGTCTATCTCTGGATGACAGTTCATAGCAAAACCAGGTAATGCCCATATTATTAAAAATAGTAATTTTAATGTTTTCATATTGCTTTCATTTTGTGTGGTGGTGTACTTGTAACTATTACAACACATTCATTTTGCTCT
>MHBB01000139.1 GCA_001803185.1 Legionellales bacterium RIFCSPHIGHO2_12_FULL_35_11 | reverse complement strand
AATTAATACAAATATATTGATTGGTATGCATGATGCGGCATTTCGTTATTTTGGCGGCTGCACCGAAGAGTGCGTTTATGATCAAACCAAAATGGTAGTACGGGGTAAGTCAGGATACGTGTGTAAATGGGTCACTTCATTTTTAAAGCGGGCTATAACCAACACTGCGTATAGGTTATAGCCTTTTTTCATAGAAATAGATTTAACCTTAATTTTAATGAAGTTTTTTTCCATTAGGCACTTTTGGATCTACGGTCATTAAGCATATGGCACCATCTTCATCGGAAAATCCAACCAATAAAAATTGCGAAGTAAATCCAGCAATGTTTTTTTCGCCCAAATTAACACACCCGACAATTGAACGACCTATAAGCGAGTCTGGTGTATAGTGGATTGTAACTTGTGCTGATGTTTGAAGTACTCCAATATTGGTACCAAAATCAGCCCATATTTTGTATGCTGGTTTTTTTGCACGTGAAAATAGTTCTACTTTAACGATAGTGCCAGAGCGCAAGTCAACTTTTTCAAATTCATCGTAAGATATGCTCATTTTATAATTACCTTTGTAAAATTACTCAGAAACCTTTTAATTCTATCGCCTTGCATAAATAAAGACAGACAGAATAACGAGGCTCATCCCTGCTAATTGTAATGATGTTAGTTGTTCACCAAGAATACCCCATGCGATTATTACTGTTGCAACAGGCATGATTGCTGTTGATAGAGAGGCCATAACTCCATCTACCCGTTGAGCGCCTAAAAACCAAAAAACGTAAAATAAGCCAGAACTTAAGCCAATGACAAACAGAATCATCCAGTCTGATGTACTAATGCTTAATGAACCCCATGGCATAAATAGAACAACAGGAAGTAATATAATTGCATTAATCCCATTAAGAAGTGCAGAAGTCATAAATATCGGTAGCCGATTAGAATATAACTTGCATAACACATAGTATGAAGCTTCTGGCAAAAGCGATAGTAAGACAATGGAATCACCTAAGAATGAATGAGTGTCACCCACGCCATTTAATTTATCATAAGCAATTACAATCAGCCCTGCAGTTGCAAATAGTATACAAAGACTTTTTTGTGCTGATATTTTTTCATTCAAGATAATCCATGCCATTATCGCAATAATGGCTGGTAAAGCACTGGTAATAATTCCAGCAACATTTGCATCAGTATAATTTAATCCCGTCAACATGAGGCAATTAAATAAAACCCCTGCGGTTAAGGATTGTGCCAATATATAAAGCCAATCTCTATTTTTAAGCTTTAATAAATGATCCTTGATTGAGTCATCTGTCTTTGCTGGTGTTATCCAGTGCAGTATTAATAAAATCAACGTTGCCAGAGCAAAACGAATCTCCAATAAAATCAAGACAGGGATAGATAAAAGTAGTAACTTTGATGTCACAATATTCAACCCAACCATTGTTTGGGCAAGGATGAGGCATACCATCCCTTGTAGAAAATAACTCTTTTTCATAACATCTCATTTATTTGTTTAAAATCACTATCGTTATTGGCATGACATATGATAATTGCTTTTAACGAATCACCTCGCCTTCAATACACAACTGGCCACCTTGGACAGAAACACCATCCATTACAAGGAATAATAAGGAATAAGATACTGTCCACTGCTCCCCGTCACCTAATCTTACTAATGCTTTTTTAGGATTTAGTTTTTCAACAATGCCATAAAGCTCATAGCCTAATTTAGAATACCACCCAACTCGATCTCCTACCTTTAGTGAATTTCTGTTAAGACCATCAGATGGTTTTCTTGGGTTAATGCTTACATCTATTCCTTGAAGATTAATTGAACAAAATTTGATGTTCCATCCTTTATTATCTTGTGTATTAACAACAGAGACCCATGTTTTTCGAATATCCGTTACAGTTGCTTCTACTAAGTCATTCTTGTCGCTTGAAAAATAAGTGATTTTCATTCCTATTTTTAGGTGACGCTTAATGGCCTCATTTTTAACGGGATCATCTAATATTATAGAAATCGCACTTCCCAATCGATTTAACTCAAACAAAGATAATGGCTTAAGTAGTTCAAAAATTGCATTTATATCATTCATCAATACAACCCTAAAAATGTTTAAAACCCTTGTTTAAAAAACAATATATTTATTAATACCCTTCATTCTCAAATGCTTTTTTCCAACGCTTTCCGGGGTTATCAAATTTCACTTTTTGTGGATTAAATTGTTTCGGATCATATGCTCCACCAACCCACTCTAATAAGGATTGTCTCTCAGGATGATGTGGCGTCTTTATCGCTTCAATAAAACGTTCATAGCCTGGTACACCACCGACATCTTCTGGAGGACAAGCACGCTCACCGGCAATGCATATAGGGTATTTAACGTCTGGTTGTTTATCATGTAACCCTTCATACTCAACACGGTGCTGCCAACCATCACCATAATCATATTTATAAATAAATTGTTCGTTAATCAGCAAGTAATCCCTTACTCTATACTCCCAACCAGGCAATGTTTTATATACACCATAGTCTTCATCATCAGGGATCCCCATAAAATGCTTCCCTTCCTCAATGGAATAGTTCATTTCAAAGTGATGCAAATGATAGTCTAGCCAGCCCATAACATCCTGGATCGCCACATGTAAATCCCAAAAATTACACAAATCAGAAATTTGAATACGTCTCCAGATAGTTGGCTCTATATCTAGCAAAGTAATTTTAAATTGAAGAACACGTCTTGTTGCCATTGCTACACCTCAACACTTTCATTAATACACCGATAAAATACTGAGCGACTCACCCCCAATGCTGTCGCAAATCTGTTTAACCGATAGGGTACCTACCTGACGCAATGCTCTTATTGTCTCTGCTTTTTCATCTGTCAAAGCCTTGGGTCTTCCACCAGTTCGTCCCTGATGTTTAGCGGAATCAAGACCTGCCTTGACCCGTTCGCGAATTAATTCTCGCTCCATCTCAGAGAAAGCAGCACAAATATTAAAAAGCAACATCCCCATTGGGGTTGAGGTATCAAGATTATTTTCAAGGGCAATAAACTCAATGCCTTTAGTTTTAAACTCATTAATTAACTCAACTAATTTCATCATGCGACGTCCTAATCTATCCAGTCGCACGACACATAAAGTATCCCCTTTCCTTAGTTTTTCAATAAGGGCTTGTAATTGAGGTCTATCATCTTTAGCTCCAGAAATTTTTTCCTGAAAAATTTCATCACAACCCGCTGCCTTTAATTTTTCAATTTGCACATCAAGGCTCTGTTCATTTTTAGACACACGAGCATACCCAAAATTCAAATCAACCTCCTGTCATCAAAAATACATTCCAAAAACAAGAATGATCGTGTATTTTGGCACGTTTTGTTTTGGAATTAGTTCTGGAACGGAATTTTCACTTGTTTTGCCCCCAAAAGCAAGACTTCATCATCATGTGTCAAAAACACCTGTTTTTGACACAGTTTAGGAGTACCCCTATGTCATCGATTGAAAAAACTGCTTACCCCCGATTTCCAAAAAGGAGAAAAATAAAATCGACTGAATTAAGCAACAGCTACTCGTTGCGCGATGATGAGATCAAAAAAAGTATCTATCGACACAGACAAAAAATCCGTGAATTTCTTAATGTTGAACGCTGGGGGTATGATGATGTTGATGGTAAAAGTTCATCAGGGTATGAAGCTGGCAATCCAATATGCCTATGTTGCCTCCCAATCTATGAATAATATCCCAGACATTATTAACGCAGTCATTGAACAATTGGTGCAGGCCAGTTATGAACTGCCCAGTTTTTATAGGCTTAGTCGTATTGTCCGCCATACTCGCCATAGCGTTAACAATAAGATATTTCGTGAAACTATGGAAAGGATACTAGCCTCAGATCAATCTGAAATATTTAGTAACTTGTTAAAACTACAAGATGGAACCCAACGCACCTTGTTTAATCAATTAAAAAACCAGCCAAAACGCCCAAGCATCAAAAAATTTCAGAAATTTTTAGATCACTTTCAGTGGCTATTATCCTTTGGAAACGTCATGCACTGCCTGGATGGCATTGCAAAAGTAAAGATTGAACAATTTGCCGAAGAGGCTCACCAACTGACGGCAGATGACTTAATTGAATTCGGTGAGGCAAAACGATACACCTTAATCGCCTCATTAATATATCGTTCTCAAGCCAATGCCAAGGACGCCTTAGCAGTTATGTTTTGTAGACTGATTGCCATTGCTCATAAACAATCAAAAACTGAATTAGCCTCCAAGCTAAACAACAGCAAAGAAGACACATGCACCATTGTTGAACTTTTTAAAAATATTATGCACGATGGACAGTCCATCAAAGAACATGCTGAATTTGCAAAAGCATTTTATCAAAAAATTGACAATGACGATGGATTCTCCCTACTGACCAATAAATGCGATGATATATTGGCCAGTCACGGGGATGAGTATAGAATATACCTAACCGATATGATCCAGAAACGACGATCATTGCTCTTTAAAATTTTGAATGCGTTGCAGTTAAACAGTCCGACCCAAGACGACAAATTAATTCTTGCCATGCAATACCTATTAAAACACGAGAATCGTCGCGCTGAATTTATTACAGAAGATATTGACTTATCATTTACTACAGCATTCTGGAACAAACAAATCATGAGTAGTGTGGACAAGACTAAAGCCAATCGACGGGCATTAGAAAGCTGTGTTTTTGAGTATGTATCTAAAGGACTTAATTCGGGTGACTTGTATGTTAAAGGGGCTAGGAACTATGCAGATTATCGCGCCGAACTGCTACCTTGGGAGGAGTGCCAGGAACATTTAGATGCATTTTGCGATGAGGTTGGCATTGCGAATAATGCGAAAGATATGATGGGGCACCTCAAAAAAACACTGACCGATAAAGCTCAAGATGTTGATAAAAATTATTTTAATATCCCTGATTTTGTGATTAATGAAGAGGGGCGTCCTGTTCTAAAAAAATACGAACCCAAACCCAAAAGCGATCATGCTGAAAAAATTGAGAGTTTAATTCGTCAGCGTTTGCCAGAAAGAAGCTTACTGGATATTTTAACAAATGGTCATCACCACACAGGCTGGGCATATGAATTTGGTCCAATTACTGGCACAGAAGCGAAATTAGAGAATGCAATTGAAAAATATATTCTAACCAATTTCTGTTATGGCACTGGCCTTGGCCCTACTCAAACAGCCAAACATGTACGATTTGAAATTGAGCCACGTACTTTATCAAGGATTAATAAAAAACATTTTACATTGAACTCATTAACCAAAGCGATTACAAGAGTAGTTAATTGTTTAAATGAGTTTCCATTATTACGGGCATGGGGTACTGGTCAGCGCGTTGCAGTTGATGGAACACTTGAGGAAATACATGATGATAATATGATTGCAGAACAACATATCCGCTATGGAAAGAAAGGTGGCATAGCCTACCGGCATATAGCTGATAATTACATTGCTTTATTTTCAACATTTATTCGATGTGGAGTATGGGAAGCCATACACATTATCGATGGCTTATTAAAAAATGCTTCAGAGGTGCAACCCAACATTGTCCACTCAGATACCCAAGGGCAGTCCTTACCAGTCTTTGCTTTTGCCTATTTACTTGGAATTCAGTTAATGCCGAGGATCCGCAATTGGAAAGATTTAAATCTATATCGAGTTGATAAAAAAACAAAATATACCAATATTGATTCGATGTTTTGTGAGGCTGAAATTGACTGGGAGCTTTTAGAAAAACATTGGAAGGACTTAATGCAGGTCATCATCTCAGTAAAATTAGGAGGAGTATCTTCTTCCTTTATACTGTCCAAGCTTAATTCATACAACAATCAAAATAGGCTGTATAAAGCATTTCAAGAGCTAGGCAAAGTGATTCGTACGATTTTCTTGCTTGATTATGTGTCCAATAAAGAGTTAAGACAAACAATCACAGCAACGACAAATAAAATAGAGTCCTACCATACGCTTGAGGACTGGATTAGATTTGGCTCAAGATATTTGGTTGCATCGAATGATCCCGATGAGATGGAAAAAGCCGTTAAGCACAATGATTTAATCGCCAATTGCATCATGCTGCAAAATGTAATTGATATCTCTGATGTATGTCATGCTTTAATACAGGAGGGTTATACAATTACAGTAGAAGATCTGAGTCATATGAGTCCATACATAACCGAGCAAATTAAGCGCTTTGGCGAGTATGTGCTGGATTTAGCGCGTCGTCCTGCAAATCTGTACCTAACAAGGGATAGAACTCTATTTAAAATAGATAGTGAAGTTGCGGAAGTTGCATAAATGGGCTACAATGTAGCTTATAAGGTGATGGAGATTATTATGACTGCAAATGCGGTTGTTCGAGCTAGAATCGATGGGCATATTAAAGAAGAGGCTTCTGCTGTGTTGGCCTCAATGGGTTTAACGGTATCTGATGCATTTCGTCTCCTATTAACGCGTGTGGCGAGTGAAAAGGCTTTACCCTTTGAACCTTTAGTGCCCAATCAAAAAACAATTGAGGCGATGAAAGAGGCTCGAAGAGGAAAATTACGCTCATTCAAAAGTATTGATTCTCTAATGGATGATTTAAATGCGGGGGATTGAAAAAACCACTCAATTTAAAAAAGACTATAAACGTGAAAAGAAGGGAAAATATAGAGAGGTTTTAGAAACTCTCTTTGTTGAGGTGCTGGTAGCTCTTGCAAATGATAA
>MHBB01000138.1 GCA_001803185.1 Legionellales bacterium RIFCSPHIGHO2_12_FULL_35_11 | reverse complement strand
ATAGAGGCCCTGACAATAGCGGAATTTGGCTAGATAATGATGCAGGAGTAGCATTCGGTCATCAACGCCTAGCAATTCTAGATCTAAGTTCTGCCGGGCACCAACCAATGCAATCTCATCACGGTCAATATGTCATTATTTATAACGGTGAAATTTATAATACTAAGCCTCTAAAAAAACAATTACAAGAATACTCATTTTCAGGTCATTCAGATACTGAAATCATTCTTGCTCTCATTGAAAAGTTTGGGCTAGAAGAAACCTTGCAACAAATCACTGGCATGTTTGCCTTTGCTCTTTGGGACAAACTAGATAAAAAATTACACTTAGTCAGAGATCGCGTTGGTGAAAAACCATTGTATTATGGTATCGTAAATGGAGCGCTCGTTTTTGGGTCTGAGCTTAAAGCAATTCGTGAATACCCAAACTTTAACAATCAAATAGCTCGCTCTAGCATATCCATGTTTATGGAATATGGATATATTCCTGCCCCAAAATCAATTTATGAAGATATATATAAACTTAAACCAGGCACATTTATTACTATTTCTAAAGAAAGTCTCCATCACCTACCAGAGCCTCGCGAATATTGGTCTGCAATTCAAAAAGCGAAAGCAGGAATTATTTCACCGCAACAGTTATCTGATGCAGTTGCCATTAACCAAGTACACACGTTACTGAGTTCCGTTGTCAAAAACCAAATGGTATCTGACGTCCCTATCGGTGCATTTTTGTCAGGAGGAATTGACTCGTCTCTAATAACCGCATTAATGCAAGAAAATAGCAATCAACCTATTAAAACATTCACTATTGGATTTCAAGAGAAACAATATAACGAAGCAGAGTATGCAAAAGCTATTGCCAATAATCTTCAAACCGACCATACCGAGCTTTATGTAAGCGCGCACGATGCTCTATCGGTTATTCCAAAACTTCCCGTAATTTATGACGAGCCATTTGCCGACTCTTCTGCTATTCCAACCTATTTAGTCTCAAAATTAACGAGACAACATGTAACAGTTTGTTTATCTGGTGATGGAGGTGATGAACTATTTGGTGGGTATAATCGATATTTGATGGGTAAATCCATCTGGAAAAAAATAACAATTTTTCCTTATCCAATAAGAATTATCTTACAAAAAATACTATTTTCACTCTCATCACCACTGGCTTGCCGTGGATTATCATATGCAAAAACACCAATGCTCAGTAATAAGATACAAAAACTTGCATCAATTATCGCGGAGCAATCTCCAGCTGGAGTATATCAACATTTAATTACTCAGTGGCAAATCCCTAGCGATATTGTAAAGACAAATGATTTAGTGTCAACAAAGTTATTATTAAATCAAATAGAAGAAATGAATTTTGTTGAAAATATGATGATAACCGACACAATCTCTTACTTACCAGATGATATTTTAGTAAAAGTAGACCGAGCAGGGATGGCAGTTGGTCTAGAAAATAGAGCTCCTTTTTTAGATCATAATTTAATTGAAATGATGTGGTCATTACCATTGAACATAAAAATCAGGAACCACACAACCAAATGGATATTACGCGAAATATTATCAAAATACGTCCCTGAGCCACTTTTTAATAGACCAAAAATGGGTTTTGGGATCCCATTGGACGCTTGGTTGAGAGGTCCATTACGCGACTGGTCTGAGAATTTGCTTGATAAAAATAAAATCGAGCAGCAAGGGTTTCTGCGGTCTGAGCCTATTTTAAAGAAATGGCACGAACACTTATCTGGCAGAAGAAACTGGCAATACCAATTATGGCCAATATTAATGTTTCAATCATGGTTGAATAATTTAAAATATAGCTAGAAAACACAATGGATATCACTATGAAAAAATTACTATTCATATTAAATGAACCAACATATTTTATTTCCCATCGCCTACCCATTGCCATAGCTGCTAAAAAAGAAGGTTACGAGATTCATGTAGCAACTGGGTATCCAAATGCCATACCAAGAATCATAGATGAGGGATTTACCTACCACGCCATTCCATTATCAAGAAGTGGCAGAAACGTATTTGTGGAAATTTATTCTATTCTTGCAATTTATCATTTAATGAAAAAATTAAAACCAGATATCACACATCTTGTTACAATTAAGCCAGTTATATATGGTTCTTTAGCCGCCAGATTTGCAAAAATACCTGCTGTGGTAGCAGCTGTATCAGGATTAGGATATGCATTTATTGATGATTATTTAGAAGCGCGGCTATTACGAAAAATAATAAGCCGTCTTTATCGACATGCTTTTCAACACAAAAATTTAAAGGTGATTTTTCAAAATACCGATGATCGCGACACATTGATTAAGATTGGTGCCGTAAAAGAGGAGCAATCTGTTTTAATAAGAGGATCGGGTGTTGACTTAAATCATTACAAATACACTGAAGAGCCATCAACTCCACCATTTGTTGTTGTTATGGCATCAAGGTTATTACGCGATAAAGGAGTTTATGAGTATGTTGCTGCAGCTAAATTGCTGCGAGATGAAAGTATAAATGCTAAATTTTTACTGGCAGGTAAAACTGATAAAGGTAACCCATCATCTGTAAGTCAAAAGCAATTATCACGGTGGTCTCAAGATAAAGATATTGAATATATAGGATATCAAGATACACAGATCTTATTTCAAAAAGTACACTTAGTTGTACTTCCTTCATATAGAGAAGGATTGCCTAGAGTTTTAGCCGAGGCTGCCGCATCTGGCAGGGCTATTATCACAACTGACGTGCCCGGTTGTCGAGCGGCAATTGTTCCTGATAAAACTGGGCTGCTTGTGAATGTAGGTGATCATTTATCGCTTGCCAGGGCTATTATGAAGATATGTAGCAATGATTCATTAAGACATGAGATGAGCAAAAATGCGCGTTTATTTGCTGAAATGGAATTTAATATTGTCAATATTGTTGACGAGCATTTAAAAATTTATAGTCTTATTTCAGGGGATAGACAACCGCGAACAGAAAGTTTGTTAGCAGAGGAATAATCCTAGAAAAAGCAGTTGAGATCGTAGCGAGAGTGACTAATGTGATGAGTTTTAAAGATTTTTTCATGTTTTTTTGACGATGGCATAATCACCACTATGGTGAGTTAAAAAAACATGAAAAAATCTTTAAAATTCAGTGCAGTAGGCATTCGTAGTAGAGCTTAACTGCTTTTTCTAGGCTAATCTATTCAAGCATTAGCAAATATATCTTTGATCCGACTCTTTTTCAATTGATAATTAGAAACCTAATTTTCCATATGAATCTGCGGAAGATTTACAGAAAAATTTATATCCCGCATAAACCGAAAGCACCGCGGCTACTATTAAAAAAATATATACAAAGGACACATATGCGAAAAGAGCCCCGGATGTAATAGCACAAACTGCAACTTGGTGTAAGGTAACCAACCAGCAAGTCATCCAAACTAAAAATAAACGCAGCTCACGAATAAACAAAATACCTAAAGATGCTAGAAAAACAATCGTCATAAGGAATATAGGAAAAACTTTCGAGTAATATGTGTTAACGAAAAAATACATTGCCTGGTACTTCTGGCTAGTAATTATTTCATGTTTCAATGCTGGTATAGTCACCACGTCTGGATGCGATGGAAAATTAATATTAGAAGAGTTAAACGCCAATACTTCTTTATGTATGTTGGTAATTGTATTATAACCCACAAAAGCTTTAAGCACGCTATTCCAGTATAGTCTAATCAAGGTCATGGGATGCTCTTTAGCAAACTCTAAAAAAACCTTTTTTAAAAAAAGATCGCCTTCTGCTGGTCCATATATCCTATCCATAATTCCCCAAAGTGTCCAATGCGCATCATGATAAGGAGTTTCTGTCATTAATACTCGTGCAGCTTGATTCGGATCTTTAACTGATGCTGCTAGGCTGGGGTATAGGACCTTAAGCACACCCTCAGAACTGAAGTAAAGATTAAGTATACGATATAATTGTTTAGTTGCCGGCCCGTTATCAGGTGTAATGAAGACTTGATTATTAATATCATTACGCGCTAATAATGCTGAATAAAGTAACATTTTTCCACTGGTGTTGGTTAAATCAAGGCCAGAAACAAAATGACTTGACCCTGAGGATCCTTTAGCTGGTACCACTGAAGTTAATACTGGAATTTCTGGTGTATTAGCGCTTACCATATTAAACTTTTTACGTAACTCATCATCTCCAATCTCATCACGTAAAATATTAGCCTTTATAGCATCACCCTCTGCCATAGTGGCCCAAGCAACAAAAAATAAGGCCTGATCTCTAACAACAGGATCACTCGCAGCTAATGCTTGTTTTCGAGCAAAATTGAGATCCTTATTTAAAAGAGATTGTAGAATTATTGCGAGATACACCTTCTGTGAAAGAAATTTATTATGGATAAAGCGTGCGACAAAACGAGCATCTTCCAACCCATTTTGGCGCACCATTGATAAAGAACGCATATATAATTCCTTATCATCTAGGGCTTCAGTCTTTTGTGGGTTAGGTAAAAGGATAAGGCTTGAAGGTGCAATGGGACCAGCAAAATATGGGCGCGACAACATATATGAGTATTGCAATCCAACAACAATAGCCAAGGCTAGAGCACAATGCCGCCATTTCTTAGGTGCCACCGCGAACATTACAGCCAGTAACACAACAAATATATAGCTACCCTGAGGTCGAGCCATAATCGCCATAAAAGCAAACAAAGATGCTGTATAAATATCTATCGTTTTTTGCAAACCAATAAAACGCCATGTAAAACAAACTGCAGCGACCATAAAAAATACAAATAACTGGTTAGGCATAATGTAACTAACATTTAGAAATGGTAACAGTGAAATAGACACTATTAATGCTGAGAAAAGCGCAACTCGTTTATTAACCCAATAAACACTAAAATAAATTAATAATGGCATCGAAAGTGCAAGGATGAAATGCAGCACAACTATTCCATGAATACTACTTTCTCGTGCAGCCCCTGTTAAAGCCAATAGCATAGGGAAAAGAGGTGTTCTCCAATATTGATACTTTCCACCAGGAGTATGAGAAAAAAACTTAGCGGCTTCAAGATAACCACCAGTATCATTTGTATAGATAATAGGCTGAATAATAAAAAAAACCCCTCCAATAATACTTGTAAAAATTAACAGGAACATCACCGATGGGCTTTTGAGTATAGGAAAAATGTGTTTAACTTGATACCACATTGCCTTTAATAAGGCTTTTAAACTAAAAGCTGGTACAGTTAGCAAAGTCTTGTTTTTCATTTATATAATATCCTTATATTAATTCTATTAAATAGTAAGCTGATAATCTATCCCATATAGACTACTTAAAACTGTTGACAATTTAGTATCTGGTAAGACAAATAGTCTTCTAGATTCTGTCATATCAAGGCTTGTATACAAAGGAGCCTCGCTAATATCAATACCTGATTCCAAAGCAGATCTAGGGTTAATTAAAGCGCTATTTGATTTTAAATATCTCACTAGATGCTCTGCTATGATCAAATAACTGATATCTTTATCTCCTGAAAGATGTATTATTCCGGTAATTTTCTTTTCCGCAATTTCTTTCAAACAAGAAGTAACCATTCGTATTGAGATCGGGCAAACATACAAATCATAAAATGGCTCAATGCATTTATCTCCACTCAATACATCTATCCATTTACAGATTAATGGATAAGTAGGTGTAAGAACTTTAGTTAACCTAACCACTGAAATATTTTCAGATAAATTAAGAAGCTTTTTCTCCGCAATAGCTTTTGACTCACCATAAACCGTTATCGGGGAAGTCGCATCTGAGATTCTATAACAGGGTTTCTCTCCACTAAAAACAGCACTTGTTGATAAAAAAACAACGTGTATTCCTCTACTCAAAAAATATTTTGATAATTGAAGTTGAGCATCAATATTTATTTTTTGACAGAGCTCTCGATACTCTCGACAAGTAGAAAGCCGAGTTAAACTAGCACATAAAAAAACAACATCTATATCTAGCTCCATACTAAAATCATCTACATTTAAAAGATCTAAGTAAAAAATTTTGTTATTTATGGAACCTCTACTACGAGAGGTTCCATATACACACCAACCTGCAACAGATAGTTCTGTATTTAAAAGACCGCCTATCGTCGAGTCAATTCCTATAATCAACGCTTGTTTCATTCTAAGACACTTGCAATGCTGAGCTTCGGTCGTGATATAAACTCAGAATATTGTCAACATCACCAAATCCAACAACCTTACCATGCTCTAATAGCAAGGCCTTATTACACATTTGCTTAACTAGCCCATCAGAATGAGAAGCAATAACCATTATACCGGCTCGGTCATAAAACTGTTCAAGCCTTGCAGTTGTTTTTTTTGCAAAACTTGCATCCCCAACTCCAATACCTTCATCCATCAGTAAAATCTCAGGTTCTAATGCCGTGACAATAGCGAAACTTAACCGCAACAACATGCCGCTAGAATATGTTCTCGCTGGCAAATAGATATAATCTCCAAGCTCACTAAACTCAATGATTTCACTCTTCTTTGTATCAATCATATCTTTACTTAAACCATAATACATACCAATGGTGTATATATTCTCATACCCTGTATCATCTACATCTAAACCCAAACTGATATTAAATAAGGAAGTAACGCTGCCAATAGTATTGATAGTCCCCTTGTGTGGAAGATAAATCCCACCTAAAGCGTTTAGCAAAGTCGACTTGCCAGCCCCGTTATGACCAACTAAGGCTAATCTATCACCTTTTTTCAAAGAAAAACTAATATCATCAAGCGCTCTAACACAGACATGCTTGCCTGTTGTTTTTTTTATTTGACCGCCTACACAACGGTTATATATAAGCTTGCGTAGACTGCGGCTAGCATCAAAAACAGGAATATCAACAGTTACATTTTTTACATCTAATCTACATTTTTTCATCGTAAATTCCTACAACCAGAAAACTAAATGTCTATAATATCTACTCAACACTTTCATTGTAATAATCCACCCAATTATCGAAACACCAATCGCAACCATCCAGCTCAAGGAGCTAGGAGGTTGTCCTAAAAGAGGAGCTCTAACAATTGAAACAAAATGAAACAGTGGGTTAATGTCAACAATGAGCCTAGTTTTCCAAGATAAGTTCATTTGCGAAGGCATCCAAAAAATGGGCGTGACAAAAAGTGATATCTGTAAAAAACTAGTCACAATTTGTTTAATGTCTCGAAATCTAGTAACTAACAAACCAATCAAGATGGAAATCCAGCTGGCTGTAAAACATAGAATCATCATAGCCGGAACTATTAAGATCGTATTTATATTAATAGGAACTTTAAATATCCCAACAATTACCACGTATACAAAAAAATGATGTAAAAGAATTAGGAAATTACGTAGTACTACAGTATTTGAGTACACTGAATAAGGCAATGAGACTTGTTTAAGAATACCAGCCACATCCAAAAAAGTCCCAGACGATTCAGTAATACAAGCTGCAACAAAAGACCACACAATAAAACCAGAGGCAAAAAATGGCAAATACATTTTTACATCTGTATGCCATAAAATAGGGAAAATCACACCCATGGCCCCAATAAAAATACTAACGCTAAGGGTAACCCAAAAAGGACCGAGCAATGTTCGGCGATAACGTCGGCGAATCTCTGAAGTTGCCATATAAAACCAAATATTCCACAATAAAAGCCCTTGAAAATAGATTTCTACTCCCTTTAAAAATCCTTTGCGAGTTGTATCTAAAGACGATGAATCATCCAATTCTACATTCATATCTAATTCCGTCACTATTTCATCCTCGCTCTATAGAAGCATACATCAGCGCAAACTCACGACGTATAATACTCAAGTCATCCATATCCCAAACCCACTTTTGAAATCGATTCGCAAAAAGAGGATTTTTTCCTGGCACAAATCCTCTTTCAACTAAAACATCTATTGCGGCTTGAGGTCCATCCTTTATAATTGTCTTAAACGATATATAACGGCAACGAGGATTAAGCCAACATAAAGCCATTGGGCCATTATTAACACCTAAATTTAAATATGCTAACTCATATAGTGCGCTGCGTAAATTTAAATTCCAACATGCCGGATAGAAGACATTAAAATCACCCCATTCTATAGGTTCCTTATCCATAGAGCTTTCTGTGTCGGGAATAAAAACCACAAAAAATTCATTTTTATTTAATTCATTTGCAAATTTCAACCAATCTTCCATATTAGTATTTCGATTAGGTAAATGTGAGTATTGACGAAATGTCATTGTGATTATTTTTTTGCTAACGGAGAGCTCCGATAACCAATCGGAAACATATTTCAGTGATTGTCTATCGGTTTGAAGCGTCATAAATTTCTGGCGATAATTAATACCATGCTCAGCAGAGTGCGGAATTGGAAATGTTACATTGTATTTTTCTGGATATACATATCTCGCCAGATTCTCTCTAATTAATGCAGCCTCATTTCGCGTGGCACAAATAGTGAGACTTACAGGAAAAGAAAGGAGTTTAATCGATGGAATAAGTATAGAATAAATGCGCCAAGATCTGGCATCTCGACTAACCGCTTGCTCGTATTCAAAAGATTCTTTTCTTAAACCAATTTCAAAACCAGGCACAAAAACCACTTTCAAACCAGACAATCCCATCTCATCTCGTCTTGCATTTGCAATACATAAAGCCCATACAAAATCATAGGTAATGGGCTCGACCTCAAAATCATAAAAAAAATAAAGACTATCTTCCTTTGTATCACGAAAAGTGCGTGTATATAAAAAATTAACCGGCTTACTCATTAAGTGATGAACAAAAAAAAACCAAGGTTTCAACCACTTACCTAAGCTAGTAGTCGGTAATGTTAGCTCACGAACAACTCTTCTAATAGACCAAAAAAAGCCATTTTCTTTTAATTTATAAAAAACCATCTTCGCCCTGACTATAGATAAATTCATTTATCGCCCATGTTATTAAGAAAAATAATCTGAAAACAATACTATAATTTGCGCGGTTACAATCTGTGGTTTTTTGGCAACGTCATTTTTGTTCCAGTTTACTGTCAAGATTTAAACAGTAAACTGGGGCAAAAATGGCAAGACAAAAACCTCAGATTGTGACCACGCAAAGTATATCAATCATTAATTTTTACTATTTTCTAAATGTGAATTAGGAATCGGAATATAGTTAATAACTCCTTTTTTTCTATTAAATTGCGCCAATGAATATAATAAGACCCAGTAAAAAACACTTAAAAAGCCGAGCGCAAAATAATATATAACTTTACTCAATACCCTAACCACTCTAGATAGAAACACATGCATTGGAGACAAGAATACACACATTGGTTTTATAACAACCAAGAAATTAGGATAAACTCTGCTGCGGAAAAAAGCCAAGCCAGAATTATATAATCTCTTATTAATATAAATCAATTCTTTTTTATATCTCAAAAAAGATGTATGCGATTTTAAAACAAACTTATCATGAAAAGGTGTCTTTTCATTAAAGACTTTATTCATTATAGCCTTTGTGTTTGATGCTAAAGATAAGCAGTCTGGTGTTAAATCTTTTGTGTGCATAAAAATAGTATGACTAGCAAATGCAAGCTTAAATATGTCTGTGTGTGTGCTAATACTACCCTTAAGGAAGTTCTTAACAAAAGAAATCTTCATCCCACTTATAACTGTTTTAGACAGTGAATTATGAAATATATTAATAGGATATATTCTACGAGAAAGATTTGGACTATAACTTATCAAAGTAAATTCATCAGAATCGGTAATTAAATGAACATCTTCTTTATTTAAATTGGCGCCAAAATAAACTCCATCAACAGTATTCCTTCCCAAGGACTCTACATTATGCGTTAATAGCTGACTATAATTAATAAAGGCACACCAGCAACTCCAAGTTTGAAACAACATACCAGACTTATCCGGAAACAACCAACCAGCTTCCATCATAAACTCTGGAATGTAAGGGGCTTCCCACTGCTCCATCAACATATCAACATGCAAATTATCAATAGCTACTTTAACTAAGTCACGAGGCTCAATAGTCAGAGGGGTATCAAGCTGAATATATTTTTGTTCAATTAGCGAGTCAACTATCTTGTCAGTTGAAAAACGTGGGCAAAACACCAAGACACCTTTTTTGCCATCAAGAATATATCTATGCGCAGAACGAATAGAATTATTTGAGTAAATAGAATCAGCGAGAACGATACTCCCAATAGCTTTATCTTTATACATGCGATTTACGATCTGAAGATGGCCCATTGTCATGGTATATAATTTACTAGAATTTAGGGCGTTATTTAGTTCTAGATATTCTCCCTCAAGAATAGGTGTCATTTCCAAAAACTCTACATCCATATATTGCATTAGCAACTTAATTAATGCTTGCTTTTCTATCCAACGTTTATCCTCATATGTAGTATAAATTAAAAAGCGATTCTTTCCTGAAGAATTGTTCAACGCTGGAATATTGCCATCTGCCAGCAAAGATGCTAACGCGTTATTAACAAATGATTCTCGAAACGCTCTACCCCAAACGGCTATACCAAAATAAACTGGGATTTTTCCAGATTCTTCGACTACCATATCCAACACTCCAAAATTATTAAAATCCTAAAAAGGACCAGCAAACCAATCTCCAGGAACATCCTGAGGATATTTATTTCTTAGGTTTTTCATTGAATGGCTATCAATATCCAAAGATAACATTTGATTAATTTCTTCAACAACATCATAGCTATATATATAAACTGGATTAGCTAAAGCGGGAGAGGTTAATACTGAGTAATCGGGCATAGCAAGACGTCTTGGCGCCATACTTAACTCTCTAAAGCACTCCATAGTAACTTGTGCAACGATTTCACTGGCAACAGAACAAAATTCAAATCCTGTATCCAGCACTAATAATTTACCTGTTTTTCTTACGGAAGAATATATAAGCTCCCAATCAATGGGTTTAATTGTTCGAAGATCTATTAGATCACAGTGAACTCCATGTTCTTTTAAGAAACAAACAGAATGAAGCGCTTCTATCGTCATATAAGACATAGAAACAATTGTTATATCTGGGCCTTCATTTACCAATCTTGCTTTACCTAATGGAACAAATTTATAAGGATTAGCATTAACATTTGCAGAAATATTATGTAGCCATCTATGTTCCAAAAACATGACTGGATTATTGTCAAAAATACTTGATAACAATAAACCATATACATCTTCTGGTAAAGATGGCATAACAACCTTTAATCCCGGTATTTGTGCAAAACAAGATTGAAGGCTTTGACAGTGTGTAGGTCCTTGCCCCCAACCACGACCAATAACCATTCTCGTAGTGAGATTAATTGGCATGGTACCGGCAAAAACACTATTCCATTTAGCCGCGCCATTAATAATTTGATCCATAGCCAACAGTATAAAATCAAGTCTATTATGAGAAATAACCGGTCTATATCCTTGAATAGATAAACCAATACCAACGCCCGTCATGGCATTCTCAGCTGTTGGCATATCAAAGACACGATCTTCACCAAACGCTTCAACAAGGCCTTCGGTTGCACCAAATAACCTAACTCTATCATTAATCCCCAAACCATATGACAAGACTCTATCATCAATTTGCATAGCTTTTTTAAAAGCGGCATTAACAAGATGAATAAATTTATTGTTCAACTGTTAGGTCCTCCTTCTCTTTGTTTAGCATTGACTCCAGCCAATCTAAGTTCATATCCACATATCTGTTTTTAAATCGATCCAGAGGATCAGGAAATGCAGACTCCTCAGCAAATTTAAATGCAGATTCTATTTCTTCTTGAATAGTTATTTGATAATCTGAAATGTCATCCAAACTAAGAATGGAAAAAGAGGTTAACTGATTTTCTAGAACAATAACTGGGTCCTTTGATAACCAATAATCAAGCTCATCTTTTGGTCTATACTTTTCATCCAAGTCATCTTCATGACCACAATGCACCTTATGGCGATAAGTTGAAAACTCCACAAACCAAGGCCCACCATTGTTTCTAACATCCTTCATGATATCTTTCATCTCATCAAAATATGAAAGAGGATCATTACCATCAAATTGTGCTGACTTAGCACCAATCCCTTTGGCTAACTCAAATATAGGTCTGTCAATTGGTTGCCTTAAACCTAGAGGGGTATTTACAGAATAAAGGTTGTTTTCACAAATAAAAATCACAGGAAGATTTCTTAATACAGCATAATTTAATGACTCATAAAAAACACCTTCCTCAACCGCTGCGTCACCTAGAAAAATACAGGTGACATCTGAAGTCTTTTTTAACTGTTGAGCTAAAGACAAACCCACACCTACTGGAATAGTATTACCAATTATAGCTTTACTAGCTATAAATCCTACAGATAAGTCACTCAGGTTCATTGAACCACCACACCCTTGTGTGCACCCAGTTTTTTTGCCATAAAGCTCAGCAATCAAGCCATTTAGCCTACCACCCTTTGCTAAATAGTGAGCATGGGATCGATGAGAACTAACAGCCAAATCGCTAGACGTTAAACTATCACAGACTACTACTGGGATAGCTTCTTGACCAATTGATAAATGAGTTGGACAACGCATTTTACCCTCTGGATATCGTTTCGCAATCTCTTCTTCAATCATGCGGATACGTAATATTTCATAAAATAATTTTTTACAGGTATTACTAGTAATTTTCTTCTTGTTTAACACATTTTCACCTGTGAGATTAGCGTAATTTAGACAATAAATACATATCTAAATATCAAATAAACAGTAAGTTAGAGCACTGCTCTAAACCAACTTACACACCAGAAATTGGCAACAATGGCCGGTGTGAAAGAAGACTAGGCTCTCATTACATAATCAGTTGAGCATAACTTTAATTGTTCTAAGTACTTATCAGTCCAGTCAACCATTTCTGACAAACCCTGTTTCCATGATATTTCTGGTTCCCAACCAACATCTCTTTTAATAGCAGAAGAATCTAGCCAATATCGTGAGTCTTGGCCCAAGCGATCTCCTGTAATCTCACATAAGGCATTAAAAGACATATTTAGAGCACTAGCGCATAACTCAACTACCCTGCGTATTGACGTCGGCTCATTTGGACCAGCATTATATATGGTACCCAGTGGTGCCTTCTCAGCAACTAAGTGTATCGCTCGTGAGAGATCGCGTGCATGAATATATGACTTTTCTGCACGCCCACCACCATGTAAAGGCAGTTTCTGGCCTAATCTCCCAAGTAACAATGATTTAGGAATAACTCTATGCAATAACTGCCCAGGACAATAGGCATTAGATGGTCTAATAATATTCATAGGAAAATTTAAATAACGACTAATAGACATAAGATGCATATCAAAAGCAACCTTAGATGCCGCATATGGGCTTGATGGCTTAATTGGTTCATCTTCAGGACAAGGATGCGACGCTGAACCATACATTTCTGATGTGCCAATTTGTATAAATCTCTTTAACCAATCACGCTTCATTAATTCTTCAGTAAAACGAGCCAATGCCATGGAATTAGTTTCAAAGTAACGCCAACTATTTTTCCAAGATACAGCTCCCTCACCTTGAGCCGCAAAATTAATAATCACATCCGGTTTTTCTTTGTCCAATAACTCCATCAACAAATCGAGCTCATGAGTCACATGTCGCGCATGATACTCAAATCCTTCTCGATTTTGAATATTTAAAGAAAAAGGCTCTTCACGTAGTATATTTCTTCCAATACCAATTACTTTCTTGGGATTTGCATTATCAAGTAAATACATCGCTGTATGAATACCAAATGATCCACCACCTCCTAATATCGCATACGTTTTACCCACAACTATCTCCTTATTAGTTAAACTATAAAAAAAATTAAATTACTATATATTCCTAAAGCGCTAAATATTAACTTATAAAAAGTTTTGATTTATATATACTTAACATTTCTTTAAATCTCCAATATACACATCGCAAAAAAGGCTTAAGTTGAGGTGGTATGCATTTAATCAAACCTTTCTTGATATAAGAACACAATCTTTTATTAATGCAAGAAGCCGGTGTTAAAACTAACTTCACCATTGAAAAACTATCTCGTTCAATATTCAACCAATTACTATTTAAATCATTAACATGCAGTTTATAAATATTATAAAAATTGATCTTTTGTAATTCATTAACAAGTGAACATTGCGCCATATCTCTAATTGCCTTAGTTTTTTCACTCTTGCTCCATAGTAATCCTGCCTCATGTCGTTCCTTTTCGCTCGTCATCGAATACAAAATCATGTTATCTGAATCTTGCTCCCACACAAAAGCATTAAGATTTTTATAATTTCTCTGAATAAAGCCTGCATCAATAGTATCAAGTATATTAAAAAATATTGGGTTTTCTCGATTAGTGTAGTTTACCATCAGAGGATGAAGATGAAAGGCTCTTATCAATAAACCTTCCTCTCCAGGAATGTCGAACGTCACCATATGAGGCCATTTGGTGAATTGTTTTCTTGTATAATTATAATTATCAAACTCATCATGCAAACAAGACAATCCAATCTTAGCTAGCTTCCTAGGCGACAAAGACAAAGGTTCAGAATCTGCAAGATTTAATTTTTGAACTAAGGACAGAAACTTTTCCTTTATAACTCGTGGACCAGGAAGCAAAACAACATCCCGTCCTTCTTTTGCATATTTATACAAGGATAAAAAAGTTCCATCAGAAATTATACAGTCTGGCAGCAAGTATACAACGCATGCTTGTTGTTCGGTAGCAAGAATGGTTGCTAACTCATATCCTCTAGTCACTCTAGAATAGACATTCTCTTCTTTTGAATCCAATTCAACAAAGACAATCTCTAAATATGTTGCGAGTTTTTTAAATATTGCGGATTGTGAAATAGTTTCGTAATCCCTTGGGGTAGTAACAAAAATAAATTTTGAAGTACTTAAGTTACTAACACCAGGGATATTATTCTCAGAAAGAAAGCAGCGAAGAGAAACTTGCAGCAACATATTAATATAATCATCTCCCCATACAACAACAGTATAGTAAAATGATAAACTCTGCTTTTTAGTTTGACTCATAAAAACCACGCATATAAAAATTTATTTCTGATGCTTTATTCACAACTTTTTCATACAACAAACACCGATCAAATAATGAGCCATTTTCGAATATCCTGTATGCACGACTTCATCATTCATTGAAAACAAAAAAACATTATGAAAGTATTTCTCTAAGAATACTTTTAGATCTAAACCACTCTTGCAGTTAATATGTCCTTCTTTACTAGTAGGTGATGCATATTGTTGTGATTCTAGAGATGGCATACCAATAATAAGCACACCATATTCTGTTAAAGATAAACAAATGTTTTTAATAAACACATCTTCATTCTTAGAGCTAATATGCTCTAATACATCTAGAGAATATGCGCCATCAAACTTACCTTGTATCGGAGAATCTAAAACATCGTGCACTTGTGTATTAAAATGCCATTTATCACACATTCTCTCATTAACATCTTGAATAAAAGCAGGCTCAATATCTATTGCCAATAAATTCTTTACTTCTTGAACAACAACTCTTGTACCAAAAGCATCTGCACAACCAACCTCTAATACATTCTCTTTTCCAGAAAGCATTTTACTCACGAATTTATAACGTGCAAAATGAAATGCCATACGCCTTGGATCATCATACCAAGCAAAATTAGACATTAATCCAAAACGTTGTATCCCTATATCATTTTTCGCGCCAAGCATCATTTTATTAGCAGAATCATTAATTTTTATTTCTTCCATAATTATTCTCTCACACTCATATTTGCAAATATTTATATACAATATCGATATTAAATAGCTATTTACTCTAGAACTGTCCAGTAATAATCACCTTTATATCCAGCATCATTAAACACACTCATCCACTCAGCTGGAAAATCATGAAACTCTGCTGTTAAAACCCAATCTTCAAATAGTTCTTTTTGTTCAACAGTATGGTAGCTATCTACTTGAACAAAACACCTTCCCTTTGAAACTCTCTGTATTTCACTCAAGGCCTTAATTGCTCCATGACGTGGAAAGTTGTGAATTGTATTTATAGAAATAACCACATCAAAACTATTATCAGGAAATGGCAAGTTATCTGCACTTCCTAGATGCAGACGTCCAGAAACCGCGGACTCACAATTTTTTAAAGCATACTCTGAAATATCCAATCCATATACTTCCAGATCTGGACAAACGATCATTAAATCTTTAACCAAGAAGCCTTTTGCGCATCCGACATCTAGTACTTTATTTCCAGGACCTAGATTAAAATGTTTGATAATATCTTTCGCAACGGCGATCCATCTACCATCATAACGATAGCCCCCGTAACCGTAAGTACGGGGACCATCGAAATACATCTCTCCAAATTGTTTTGCAACTTTAATAACATCAAGATCTTTTTCCACTTGTCTTGCTTGAATATTTCGTTTTGTCTGAGGTAACGATCTAAGTAAATTAACTTCTTGCATAACTTATCTCCTTATTTGATTACTATTGCCATGATGCATTTTATCTAACCCATCAGCTAACATAGTATATTGAAAAGAAGAGAAAGCCTGCTTACATGTTGCATTATCAAATGCACGATAACCATTATGTGGCATAGCGCCATTTCTTGGCTTAAATTTAACTTCTATTAACTTACCCAAAGAGTTATTTAGTAAGTTAATAATATTAGCAAAAGATGTCACTTCGCCGGTCGTAATATTTAAAATTCCATAACTACGATATGTTAAACATAAATAAATAATCTCAGCCACATCATCTATATAAACATGGTCACGTTGTTCCTCTCCTTGACCAAATAACGTTATTTCTTTTTCCGCAATTGCTAATCGATAAAAACTATTTGGCCCGTAACCATTATGGGGATCATTTGCTCCATAAAGCAAACTTGGTCTCAAAATAGCGAGCGAGTCTTTACTAACAACAGATTGTAGCATTTGCTCACGTGCTAAATGCATAATACCATGCAATGAAGCTGGTGCAGCAAGTGAGCTCTCATTTAGCTTGACCATGGAATCTGTATATACTGCATCAGAACTAATATAAATTACTTGTTGCACAGGACTTTTCACCAACGCGTCACACACTGACGTTATCATCTCAATATTTTCTAATAACATACTGTGAGTTTTACATGGCGCACTTGCCGCTATCACAACCAATGCATCGTCAAATAATAATTGACTAGCAAGTTTCTCTGCAGCAGATGAACTTGTTAAGTCTATCTCGTCACGACCAATGGCTACAAAAGGTATATCTTCGCCCATAAGTTTTTTAACTGTAGCAGATCCTACAAATCCCTTTGCACCTAAAATAACCACTCTTTTAGGTGAAGTTGGCTGTGTATTCACATGATTAAGCATAATCTAATTCCCTTTTTTCTGTCTTAATAAAACCACGTCCTAAACTATAATAATTAAAATCAACCGATTCTTTAGAGTCAATTGATAATAAGCAATGCGGATCAATCACGGTATTACCTCTCATATATTTAGATAATAACTCCATTGATAAAATCCGGTATTCATCACACGGTGTCATAATAATAACAACGTCAACATTACTCACCGCGTCTAAAATTATATCCTTACGTATAGCGTGCGTTTTATGCTCATCTTTAACAATTGGGTCATGAGCTACAACTTCAAAACCAATTAGTTGATTAATTAAGGCAACTGAAGGTGAGTTTTTAACACTATGAGTATTTGGTTTATAAGCAAGACCAAGAACACAAATAGTCGGTTTTGAATTTAAAGTTAACACATTTTTTTGCAGACAACGTAATACCCAATCACGTCTATATTTGGAGTTTTTAATCCATGCGCTAACAGTATCAGTATCCGTTGAGTGTCTTTTTCCTAACTTAATAATTGTATTTAAGTCTCGTTCTAAATTACCACCAGCAATTCCCAAGCCAGGTGTCAAATAAGCATATTGACCGATTCTCTTATCTAATCTTAATGTGGGAGATATATCCTCCCAATCAGCACCAATATTCTCACAAATTTCGGCCAATATATTAGTCGTTGTAACTGACGAAACCAAAAACATATTAATTGAAATTTTGGCAAGCTCGGCGCTTTCATAACGCATTTTTAAAATAGGACAGTCAAAAGTTGCTAATAAGGTTGCGTAAGTTTCTGGCACAACAATATCTGCCTCACATGCACCAATAATATATCTTTCGGGATATAAGGCTCTCTCAACAGCGCGACCAAAAATTAATGTTTCTACTTGATAAAATAAACGCTCTTTAGGAAAATCAATTTGCCGGCTAAATCCTGGGGGAACTTGTGATAATAATACTAAACAAGCATGCTCCGCCATGACTGGTTTAACCCGCGTTAGTAACTCGTGAATAACATCAAGCTGACTATTGCCATCATCATCCGTAGGAACATCATATGCAATAAATACAACATCACATTTTTTTAGCTGCAGAATATCTGCTGTGAATTTTAATCGGTCTTGATTTTTTGATACTAATTCATTTAATTGAGGCTCATTCACTGGTAATTTGTGGGCTTGTAATTTTTCAATTAGCTCTGGGTTTTCATCATAACAAATCATGCTAAACCCTTTACAAGCGAAAGCAACCGCATGCACCAATCCCAAATGAGTCATACCAACACAACCAATTTTCTTATGAGCTAGATTAATAACACTATTGTCTAATTCGTTCATGCTATCATCTCTTTAGAATTTAAATAATCTTTCGTTAACTGATTCAATTCTTTTTGAATCCACAGGTCTGTGCTTAAATTAGTTCGAACATGACACCTTATTAATCTTTTAAAATGCGCATACTCTAATGCCCAAGTTGGATCTTCCTGAACTAGTGTGACGCTTTCTTCTGTAGGCCTCCCACTTGGAAACTCTCTTTTATGATGAGTAAAACGGCTTGGCCCCCATTTGCATAATGACTCAATAAATGCAGAGCCTTTCTCACCAACCATTTCACACACAAAATGATTGCGCCAAGATAATAAACTCATCTCAAATATCAATTGTGGTTTTGAATTTTTATTAATAATCATCGCATGGTCTGGAGTCATATTTTCAAAATTATTCATGACGACACTTTCAAACTCTTGAGGCTGTCTACCAAACCAAAATTGTATAGTATCTAATAGATGCGATCCCAAATCAGGAAGCACCCCTGCTCCTTTATCACGCCAAACAGAGTCACGAACCAATCTTGCCGTACCATTTCCATAAAACATTCGGCAATAACGTATCTCTCCTAGTGTGTTAGAATCAAGAAGATTTTTCATTTTAATAAAATGAGGCTCAAACCTATGATTGTAAGCTGTATAACAAACCAAATTATTACGACGAGCTAGATCTTCTAACTCCAAGATTTGATTATCAGACTCAGTCCAAAGTGGTTTTTCAACAAGCAGATGCTTTCCATGCGAAAGTAAATACTTTAATACTTGATACTTTGGTGCATCCGGTAGACATACCAAAGCAGCATCATATCTATCCAACGGCACATCCATCACAGACTTATAGTCAGCTGCAGGATTTATTGGATCAACACTACAAACAAAGTCATCTTTAGCATGAAATTGGCGTTTATTCCCTTGTATGCCCAAGCCAACTACAATTACATTCATGCTGGCACCACATCTTTAACAGATAGGATAGACTTTAAATCAAAATCATACTGCAACTGAGCTGATATAGTCCTAATTTTTTTAATTACGTCCTCTTTAGCAATTGGAATATTACCATCTACTTCACACTCACATGCAGCTGCCATCGACCCTACAATACTCGCGATAACTGGCGAATAGCCCTTAGTCATAGCCATAGTTGCATAAGCGAGCAATGCATCACCAGAACCAACAGCATCAATTAAGTGATCTACAAAACTATCAACAAAAACATAGGAACTAAATGACTCATGATCACTATTACAACAAGTTAAGGAACCTCTTTCGCCTAGTTTTAAAATTAATGTTTTACACTTAGACGCATCATACAAACTAGCGGCTAATGGTCTTATCCCAGAATCTTGATCACTTAACGCAAAGCGAGCTTCACGCTCATTCGGCGTTATCAAATCAAAACCTTGAAATTCAGTAATATTTCCCCAACGACTCGCAACTTGACTATCTGCTACTTTAAAACAATTCTCTGGAATTGCTGCAACCAACCCATCTATTGTTCTTTTATTAAAAATACCATGCCTAAAATCGCTAAATATAACGGCATCTGCTTTAGTTGTACTAATTTTTTCTATAAAACTATCCAGAATTGAATCAGAAATAGATGAGTTATCAAGTGTGTCTATTTTTACTAGTCGGTAATTATTAGCAACGATAGCATTTTTAAAAGTGGTAGGGCGATTTTTATCAATAATCACCTGTACAGTCACACCTGCTTCTTGTAAGTCATTTAAAACAAACTCAGCTAATGGATCCTCGCCTAACACCGTTGTAAATATTACATCTGCTCCGGCGGCCTTTAAATGTTTCGCAACAATTCCTGCACCGCCAACAAAATTTTCTTCAGACTCAAGTCTAACACTCAATGTTGGTGTTTTAATTTGCCCACCGATTACATTGGTATAGGTAATCCCATCAACAATAGTATCCCCAATAACATGCATTACTATAGGTTTATCTGCACTTAAACTATCAATCATATTATCAATAGTTATTGCTTCATTTTCCATAACTGCGGCCAATTTTTCTAAACGAAGCATTGGCTCTTCAAGATTAATAAATTTAGAAGATGAATAAACAACATCTCCTGGTGTGAATAACATTTCTGCACCATAACTAGCTAATAAATTCTCTTCTTCCTGAGTTTTTTTAGGTTTGCTTTTAGCAGAATACTCATAACCCTTTGCAAAGAAATCAGGTTTTAGTATTTTAATATTTTCCAGTGGGGTCTTATTTTTATCGATAATCACGTAATCAACCATTTCAAAGGCTGCTAAATTTGTCGCGCGAATATGTTGAGGTATATGAGGCCGATAATGGCCTTTATTGATATGATAATCTGCGGTCAAGCTCGCCACCAAAATGTCAGCTTTTCCTTTTGCATACATTAAATGCCGCATATGCCCTGGATGAACCACATCGAAAACACCATGACACATGACAACTTTTTTTTCTCTAGGAAATGAGCCTATAATTTCCTGCAACTCTTCGAGTGTTTTAATTTTATGTTGATAGCTACTTAAAAACATCTTTAAAACTCCTTGTTGTAAATCTTCCATTTTACAAAAACAGCTATTCATGTAAGTTATTGGTGCACGGCTCCTAAGTACTCAAACCAAGTACTTGTTGCCGTTGCTATTGACCCCTTATCCCAAAGCGGAGCATCCTTCCAATGATCAATTTCTGCCAACATCATCTCTACACCATCAGAAAAAGAAATTTGTGGCTGCCAACCTAGCTGAGTTGTGATTTTACTAATATCAGCCCACGTACAATCAGGTTCTCCTGGCCGTTTAGGGATATAGTCTATTTTTCCACTTCCAAGTAATTCAACTAGATAATTAATAGACTGTGGTCGACCGGCACCAATGTTCCAAGTTTCCCCTACTAAATCCGTCTCAGCTGCGGCTAAAAAAGCCTTAGCAACATCTGTAACATACAGAAAATCTCTTGTCTGAGTGCCATCACCAACAACCGTATAAGGTTTTCCTAACAGTTTTTGTTTAAAAAACACCCCGAACACCGCACCATATGCACCAGTAGTGCGCACTCGCGTGCCATATGCATTAAATATACGGACAGTGTTAACAGGCAATTTATAAACTTTATTCCAATGAAAAGATGCCATTTCCCCCTGATACTTAGATAAAGCATATGGATACTGTGGATTAATCTCATGTTGTTCATTTGTCGGCGTCGCTGCCAATCCATAACAAGAAGAAGATGCGGCATATACAAATTTTTGCACTTTTGCATCTCGTGCTGCTTGCAAACATTGCACCGTGCCCATAACGTTGTTTTTCATATACCGAACAGGCTCTTCTATAGATGGGACGATATCACCTACTCCAGCGAAATGAAAAACATATCTCACATTTTTGAATATAGAAGAATTAGGTTTTATATCCATAATATCCATTTGCTCAAAGAAAAAATCAGGATTATCAGCATGATGAGCAATATTTCTAGCATGCCCACCAGATAAGTTGTCTATTACCCGAACTTGATAACCATTTTCCAATAACAAATCGACCATGTGACTACCAATAAAACCAGCGCCACCTGTAACCACTGCAATTGGTTTCTTCATTAGGCAACTTCCAAAGATTTAATACGTTTAACATTATAATAACGGTCATCTGTCATGCTATCTTTAATCTTCCCATCACGAAAAGCGTTACACAAATCACGTACTGCATCTTCGACACTAAGACTTGGAGAAAAACCAATACAGCGCTTAATTTTATCTGAGTTTATATGATAAGAACGATTATCATCAGATTCTATAACTTCCACTGTTAAAGGTGGTTTTTCTGGGAATTCTTGCTCGACGACTCTCTTGACAACACTCGCAATATCTCGAATTGACATATTATCGTAACCAGCATTAAAAGTTTCGCCAGCAATTTTTTCTTTAGGAATGGTCAATAATAAAGCATAAAGATCGCACATATCTTGCACGTGAAGGTTAGGTCGCAATTGATCACCACCAAACACCATGATTTTATTGTTGGTTATCGCATGGTTAGTTAATATATTGACGCTTAAATCTAAACGCAATCTTGGTGCATAACCACAAATTGTTGCCGGCCTAATTGCTACACAAGTGAAATTATCGTCCATATGTTTAAATAATAATGGCTCACACATGCCTTTATATTTATTATATAAAGTCAGAGGAACTAATGGATGATCTTCTGTGACATTAGGCTTATCAGATATGCCATAGACAGAACTAGAAGATGCGTATATGAAGCGTTTTACACCTGCTTGTTTTGCAGCAACAACCATAGGTTCAAAAGCTTTTAGATTTATTGATGTGCTTAGCGCTTCATCCAGTAAAAAACTAGCATCATTTGAGATACATGCAAGGCTAATAACAGTATCAACACCATTAAAAGCTTTACTTAAACTTGCAATATCACGAATATCACCTTCAATAATTTTAAGCTGTGGATTATCTTTTGGTAAAAAATGATCCCCAAAAAACAAAGTATCATAAATCGTAACTTGGTAACCTAGAGCAAGAAGCTGAGGTGTTAATAAACTACCAACATAACCGGCACCACCAGTAATTAATACATGATCCATTGCAAACATCCTTATTTAAATTTGAAAATAATACTTTTTCATGGTTTTTCCTATGAAAAGTTTGTATCATATATCTATCGTAAATACAACAAAATATTGAAAATCTCTAAGAAAATGCATGGTAAGATGGGATGCTCATGGGTAAATTATTTATTGGGAGTTCCCTAATGCTAATTAGAGAATTTTATTACTAAATAATATCGGAAAATTAATTAAAATAATGTACTATGTGCAGTTATCCTATCTTTGCATAAATATCCATGCACAATCTTAATGGAAAAAAAATCCTTATTGGAATAACTGGCAGTATCGCTGCTTATAAGACTCTATTTCTAATCAGAGAACTTAAAAAGCTCGGTGCAATTACTAAAGTTGTTTTAACTCAATCAGCAAAACAATTTGTATCCACGCTTACAATTCAAGCACTATCTGGCGAAGCTATTCGCGAAGAAATATTTGACCATAATGCAGAAAATGCAATGAGTCACATTGAGCTTGCTAAATGGCCCGAATACTTACTTATTACACCAGCCAGCGCAAATTTTATAGCAAAAATGGCTAATGGTATCGCCGATGACTTATTATCGACTTTATATCTAGCATTAAATGACATTCCTATCATTGTTTGCCCAGCAATGAATAAAAACATGTGGCAACATCCTGCTACAAAACATAACTGCGATATTTTGCAAAAAAGAAATATTATGATCCTAGGCCCAGACCTTGGAGAGCAAGCATGTGGTGACTTTGGTTTAGGCAGACTTGTAGAATATCAAACCATAATACACGCACTAGCTATTTTCGACATAAAAGATATATTAAGCGGGCATAACTTAGTTATCACTGCCGGCCCAACCATAGAACATATTGACCCGGTAAGATATATAACTAATCATAGCTCTGGAAAAATGGGTTATGCCTTAGCATCTGCTGCAACAATTGCCGGTGCGAAGGTTACTCTAATAAGTGGCCCAACTAATCTTAGCGCACCAATTGGAGTAAATTTAATAAAAATTGAAACCGCAAAAGAAATGCTTAATAGTACGCTTAAGAACATAGAAAAAAATGATATATTTATCGGGACAGCTGCTGTTGCAGACTACTACATACAAAATCCAGCTATGCAAAAAATTAAAAAATCTGGTGAAGAACATATTTCTCTGCATTTATCTAAAAATCCAGATATAATCCACGAAGTTGTGAAAAATAAGATGGCCAAATATATAGTTGGTTTTGCTGCTGAAACAAACAATGTGTTAGAAAATGCCAAGAATAAACTATTATCCAAAAAACTTGATATGATTGTTGCAAACAAAGTAGGTGATAATCAAGGATTTAACAATGATGAAAACTCTGTGATTGTACTGACCAAAAATGATAGCACTATTCTCGGTCAAGAACATAAATTGATATTAGCTGGCAAAATTATTAAAATAATTGCGATAAAATTACGAGACTTAAAAAGTGAATAATTCCACATACAGCTTATTAAAAAGACTATGGAAATATTTTAATCTACAAATTCGAAAAAAATTAATAACTGTCTCAATTCTAACTGCAATCACAGCCATCTGTGAGGTTTCTAATCTAATATCAATACTTCCATTTGTTGCAATAATGACGAGCCCTGATAAGCTCATGCAAGTTTCTATTATTAAAAAAATATGTTTCGGACTTGATTTGCATTCAACCTCTGATTTGCTTTTACCTATCACATTATTTTTTGGCGCCTCAGCTCTTTTAGCTGGGACATTTAGATTGTTATTAATTAGAGCAAGCCTAGAAGTTGCAAGTGACGTAGGAACAGATATAAGTGTAGGAATTTATAGAAAAACTTTACATCAACCATACAAAACACATATAGAACGTGATAGTGGTGACCTAATTAGTGCCATAGCTCAAAAGTCACTGGCTGTTACTACAATTATCATCTCGCTAATTACATTAGCAACCTCATCAATTCTATTTTTATCTATTGTATCAACTATGTTAATGGTCAATACTACGGTAACATTAACCAGCTCTTTAATAATAGCTCTAGCATATCTTACGATCGGTAAAATCACTAAAAAAAATTTGTCCCAAAATGGCGGGATAATTATTCGGAAACAAAATGATGTTATAAAGGCCTTACAAGAAGGATTTGGTGCTATTCGCGATATTATTTTAGATGGACTACAAGAATATTACTCACAAAACTACCAAAAATCTATTTGTAAGCTACAGAAGTCTCGCATGGAGAATATGTTTATTGGCCAGGCGCCTAGATATCTAATTGAATCATTTACCATGATTGGCATCGCTGTATTTATTTTATCTGCTAGTCACAATAATTATGATATTATAAATACGTTTCCAATTTTAGGATTTTTTGCAATTAGTGCCCAACGCCTTCTTCCAATAACACAACAAATTTACGGATATTGGTCTGAAGTCATTGGTAATAAAGCGGCTTTATCAGATGTTCTTACATTACTTGACCAACATATAAATGAAAATAACATTAATAATACTCAACTAATATCATTAGAAGACTCTATAACACTACAAAATGTAAGTTTTAAATATCATGCATCTTCATCTGAAACTTTACAAAACTTAAATTTATCTTTTCCCAAAGGATCAAAAATTGGAATTATAGGTCAAACAGGCAGTGGGAAAAGTACTATCTTAGACATTATTATGGGCCTTATTGAACCGACATCTGGTAAGCTATTAGTTGATAATTGTGAAATAAGTACCCAAAACTCCAGAGCATGGCAAAAAAATATTGCCCATGTGCCACAAAATATTTTTCTAGCAAACACTAGTATCGCCGAAAATATAGCTTTCGGTATACCAAATGAAAAAATCGACTTACAACGTGTAGAAAAAGCCGCTATACAAGCAGAGGCGCATGAGTTCATTATTAAAACTGTTAATCAATATCAAACAAATGTTGGCGAGAAAGGTATTCGTTTAAGTGGCGGACAAAAACAACGAATTGGATTAGCCAGGGCACTATATAAAAATGCCCAGATCTTATGTTTAGATGAAGCAACTAGCGCTCTAGATAATGCAACCGAACAGAATGTTATGCATTCAATTAATAACCTAGATAATAATCTAACCATTTTCATTATTGCACATAGGACAACAACGCTAAACAACTGCTCTCATCTCCTAAAAATAGAAGAAGGGACTGGGGAATTAATTATCAATAAACCAATAAATTATGAATTGGAGAGAAATCAAAATAAAGCTTTAATTTAACCTAGAAAAAGCAGTGGGTATTCGTAGCACTACCATTAAGTTAAGGAAACACTGTCATTCCCGCGAAGGCGTCTATTTCTAAGCAGGCACAGTGCCACTTTATGGATAGATTCCCATCTTCGCGGGAATGACAAAATCCTTAACTTAATGGCAGTGGGCATTCGTAGTAGAGCTCAACTGCTTTTTCTAGGTTCAATTGATCGCAGTTTTAATCACACCCAAGTATGTGAACAACATTGACAAAAATTAATGATTTTGAGATACTTCTAATGCGAGGTTGGACTTGCTATGTGTCATTCCACTGGGTTAATTGGCGACACACCGATTAACCCTTTCTAATTTTTAATGTTTTTTATTTAGGATCTGTTCGACTGCATAAACTAAGCTCATGATGATTCCTTAATTTAAGGCTGAAATTTATCGAAACTTTATAAAAATCTAAGATCTGTATACATAAACCTTAAACAGGTTGCTGAGCATAAACATTTATTGCAAGTTATATGTCTATGGGTATAAAATGCGAACTTTATTTTTACTAGGAGGGTGTGTGAGCGTTTTTTCAAGGAATATGCTGGCAGGTATCTGTGCCATCGTGTTATTGGGAGTTTATTCAACGACTACTCTCGCAGAAGAAAATAAGGAGTCTGCGCCAATACTAAAACTAGTAGATGGTTACTACCCAGAATATCCGGCAACAAAACCAACTGATGAAAGCAAAGCTGACCTTGTTAAAAAAGGCGAATACTTGTCTAAAATTGGCGACTGTATCTCCTGTCACACTAATGTAAAACAGAGAACTCCTGCATATGCTGGTGGCCTGCCTATTGCTACCCCATTCGGCACTTTTTATAGCCCAAACATTACACCAGATAAAGAAACAGGTATAGGGAAGTGGACAAAAGATGATTTTTTACACGCTCTAAAACATGGGAAAAATCCAGATGGGCAAAACTACTTCCCTGTTTTTCCATTTGTGTATTTCGCTAATATAACAGAAGAGGACTCTGAAGCTTTATACGAATATCTTATGAGCATCCCTCCAGTGCATCAACAAAATATTCCTCTGCCATTCCCATTTAATATGCCAGGCGCAAGGTTTTCATTGTTAGGGTGGGATTTATTATTTTTCTACCCAAATAAAGTAGATACTCTGTATGTACCTGGTCAGTCAGAGCAATGGAACCGTGGTAGATATATAGTTGATGGATTGGGGCATTGCAGTATGTGCCACACCCCCCTTAACCCACTTGGTGCAACCAAAGATAAACATTACCTAACCGGCGCATTTATTGATGATTTTTGGGCTCCCAACATTACTAAGCTTGGTCTTGAATCTGCATCAGAACAAGAAGTTGCTGACATATTTAAATCAAATAAATTACTTCATAATGCAGGACCTGTAGCAGGACCGATGGCTGAAGTTATACATAACAGCCTAAAATACCTAACTGATGATGACCGTATGGCAATTAGCATTTATCTAAAATCAGTTGAAAGTGAAGAGTATTTAGGAGTACCTCCATCTAATAATCCACCTTCACTTAGCCGTGGCCGCCAAGTATATTTAAGCGCATGTATAGAGTGCCATCAAAATGGTGAAATGACAGCGCCTATTATTGGCAATAGCGCCAACTGGACCAACCGTCTAAAAGAAGCAGGAATAGAAAAACTTTATAAAAATGTTATTTACGGATATAACAGCATGCCTATAAAAGGCGCTTGCGTTACTTGCTCTGAAAATGACATTATTTCTGCTGTTGATTACATTCTAGATAAATCACTGTCTAGATCTGATAAACTGTCTCTCGAAAAAGAAAAAACAAAACTCCATCCTAAGACTGGCAAAGAAATTTACGATTCAAACTGTGCTGTTTGTCATAATAATGGGAAAGATGGTGCCCCTAAAATTGGAGATACCCAAATTTGGAACTCCAAAATAAAACAAAACTTTGATGTCTTAGTGAAGAATACAGTTTTCGGTAACAATCACCCTAAAAATGGTGACTGCAAAACTTGTAATACTGGTGACATAGTAGAAGCTATTAAGTACATTTTAAAAGAATCAAACACCGATGGTGATTATAATTTATGGTAGCGTTTAGTAATGGAGGATGGCAATGCCAGAGAAGTTTAAAATAGGCAAAATGCTAGTGGCAATCTGGGCATTAATATTTACGCCTTTAATATTTGCAGCAGATAGTTGGCAAATGAATATGCATAAAGGTGTGACGCCTATTAGCAAGGATATGTTTGGCCTACATATGGTCGCTATCTTTGTGTGTATTACTATCGGGATAGCTGTATTTGGTGTAATGTTTTACTCCCTATACTTTCATCGTAAATCAAAGGGACATAAAGCCGCTGCATTTCATGGAAATCTAAAACTTGAAATCATCTGGACTATTATTCCATTTGTAATTTTAATTCTCCTTGCAGTTCCAGCTACAAAAGTTTTAATGAATATGGAAGATACTGCTGACTCCGATGTAACTGTAAAAATAGTAGGCTACCAGTGGAAATGGCAATATCAATACTTAGATGAAGGAATAAGTTATTTTAGTATATTATCTACTCCGTATGCACAAATTCATAATCAAGAACCTAAAAACGAATGGTACCTTCTTGAAGTAGATAAGCCACTAGTTTTACCAACTAACAAAAAAATTCGTTTTCTTGTTACATCAAACGACGTTGTCCACTCTTGGTGGGTACCAGAGCTTGGTGTAAAACGTGACGCTATCCCAGGATTCATGCATGAAGCATGGGCTAAAATTGAAAAGCCTGGCACATACCGCGGGCAGTGCACAGAGCTATGTGGTGTATATCATGGATTTATGCCTATAGTTGTAAAAGCAGTAACCCCCGAAGAATACAAAAAATGGGTGGCAGAGCAACCAAAAATTGGAATAAACAATAAAACGCTTGAAAATATCACATCTGAAAACATGTCTCGCTCTGAACTAATGACTCTAGGGAAAGACGGGTATGAAGCTATTTGCTCTCCATGCCATCAAACGAATGGTCGAGGAATTCCACCAATGTTTCCTGCACTAAAAGACAGCTCGGTTGCAGTGGGGCACCCTATTTCTAGGCACATAGAAATGATTTTAAATGGTGTGCCTGGCACGGCTATGCAAGGCTATGCAGAGCAACTTACAGACAAAGAAATTGCTGCAATTGCCACATATGAACGAAATGCCTGGGGTAATAATACAGATGATGAAATTCAACCAAAAGATGTTGCTGAAATTCGATTAAAGAATCAAATCCAACCAAAATTGGTTTCAAAAGCTAAAGCGGGGAGATTAGAATGAGTTACGGTGCCGCACACACAACTGATGATATTGAACACGGTTCAGGCCAAGGAAAAGGTGTATTGGGTTTTATTAAACGCTGGTTATTTACAACAAACCATAAAGATATAGGCACTCTATACTTATGGTTATCATTAATAAGCTTCTTTTTAGCTGGCGGTATGGCTTTGGTAATAAGGGCCGAGCTATTTGTTCCAGGACACCGCTTTGTTGATCCAAACTTCTTTAACCAAATGACTACATTTCATGGTTTAATCATGCTATTTGGTGTGGTTATGCCAGCATTTACTGGTATGGCTAATTGGCAAATACCGATGATGATTGGCGCCCCTGATATGGCATTACCACGCCTAAATAACTGGAGCTTCTGGATCCTACCTTTTGCTTTTACTTTATTAATCTCTACAATGTTTCATGCTGGTGGCGGACCAAACTTTGGCTGGACAATGTACGCTCCTTTATCAACTAGATTTGCGCCTCCAAGCACTGACTTTATGATTTTCTCAGTGCATTTAATGGGATTATCATCCATTATGGGTTCTATAAATATAATTGCAACCATCCTAAACCTTCGTGCTCCTGGAATGGGCTTTATGAAGATGCCTCTATTTGTCTGGACTTGGTTAGTAACAGCATTTCTGCTGATAGCTATTATGCCTGTATTAGCAGGTGCTGTAACAATGATGCTTGCTGATAGGCATTTTGGTACTAGCTTCTTTGAAGCGGCTGGTGGTGGAGACCCTGTATTATTTCAACATATATTTTGGTTTTTTGGACATCCAGAAGTTTACGTCTTGGTATTACCTGCTTTTGGGGTAATTTCAGAAATAATTCCTACTTTTAGTCGCAAACCATTATTTGGCTACAAATTCATGGTTTATGCTGTAGGTGTTATTGCATTTTTATCTTTTGTTGTTTGGGTACACCACATGTTTACAACTGGTGTTCCTTTAGGTGCTGAATTATTTTTCATGTATACCACCATGCTTATTGCTGTTCCAACTGGTGTAAAAGTATTTAACTGGGTAGGAACCATGTATCAAGGTTCATTAACATTCGAAACTCCGATGCTTTTTGCAATAGCATTTGTATTATTATTCACAATCGGTGGTTTTACAGGCTTGATGCTTGCCTTAGTTCCAGCAGACTACCAATATCAAGATACCTACTTTGTCGTTGGTCATTTTCATTACGTATTGGTTCCAGGGGTAATATTTGCGCTTTTAGCAGCAACATACTACTGGCTTCCAAAATGGACAGGCTATATGTACAACGAAATTTTAGGTAAATGGCACTTCTGGTTATCTGTAATTTCAGTAAATATTACTTTCTTTCCTATGCATTTTTTAGGGCTCGCTGGAATGCCAAGAAGAATTCCTGATTATGCATTACAATTTACTAACTTTAATATGATTACATCAATTGGCGCATTTATATTTGGATTTGCTCAATTGTTATTTTTAGTCAATGTTATTCGAACTGTTAGGCACCATGGAGAAAAAGTTGGTAATAAGCCTTGGGAAGGAGCTCATGGTCTCGAGTGGACTCTATCATCGCCACCCCCTTACCATAGCTTTGAAACGCCACCAAAAATTCAGTAGGTGAAAATTAGCTGTGCGAAAAAAAGATAAAAAATTACTTGGTATTTTAACATTTATTGTACTGTTTATGTTTGGTTTTGGCTTTGCATTGGTTCCTATATACAATAGCCTTTGCAAAGCGCTAGGAATAAATGGCAAAGTAATACTAGAACCTCAACAATATATTCAATCTAAAAAATCAAAAGATAAAAGATTAATTACAGTTGAGTTCGTAGCAACAAATAATAGTAGTGTGCCTTGGGATTTCTATCCTAAAATTAGGAAAATAAGAGTACATCCTGGCGAAATTGCAAAGCTTGAGTTTTATGCAGAAAATAAAACTAACAATGTAATGACTGTGCAAGCCATTCCAAGTGTAACCCCTGGAATAGCTGCTAAATATATTAAGAAAACTGAGTGTTTTTGCTTTACACAACAAACATTAGGTGGTCATGAGGCAATGAATATGCCTTTACTCTTTCATCTAGACAGAGACCTACCACAAAGTGTTAAAACACTTACACTTGCATATACATTATTTGACGTAACCGGAAGAGTTATAAACTAGGAGAATTTATGGGGACACATGGCGGATACTACATCCCATCACCGAGTCATTGGCCTTTAGTTGGATCTGTTGGACTGACAACTACTCTGGCTGGAGCAGCATCTTGGCTACATGCAGATTGGTATGGTCCTTACATGTTCACAATTGGATTATTTATTATTTTCAGTATGTTTTTTGGCTGGTTTGGCCAAGTCATTTATGAAAATGAAAAAGGCATATATAACATGCAGGTAGATCACTCTTTCCGCTGGGGAATGTGCTGGTTTATTTTTTCAGAGGTATGTTTCTTCGGAGCATTTTTTGGAGCATTGTTTGCGGCTAGATATTTTATAGTCCCTCAACTTGGTGGTGAGATAAGACCAATAACCCATCTTACCTTATGGCCTGACTTCAAAGCTGCCTGGCCTCTTCTTACAAATCCCAATAATAAAACTTTTGTAGGTGCATTTGAATCTATGGAAGCATGGGGACTAGCTGCAATAAACACAGTTATCCTACTTACTTCAGGAGTAACAGTTACTTGGGCTCACTGGGCACTAAAACTCAATAAAAGAAAGCAATTAGTCATTGGGTTATTATTAACTGTGTTACTTGGCGGTGTGTTTTTGTATTTACAAAGCCATGAATATTATGAAGCTTATACTAAAATGAACTTAACTTTAGATGCCGGTATCTATGGAACTACCTTCTTCATGTTAACTGGATTCCATGGTCTACATGTTACCATCGGTACTATTATGTTAATTGTTATTTTAATTAGATCTATAGTTGGTCATTTTACTCCTGAGCGACATTTTGCCTTCGAAGCGGTAGCTTGGTATTGGCACTTTGTAGACGTAGTTTGGTTATTCCTATTTGTCTTTGTTTATTGGTTGTGATCGTTGTTTATTTATAGTACAATATCCTGCTGGAATAAATTTTAATAAAAGAGAGTTGTAATGGCTATTAAGATTTTACTATTTTGCTTTATTGCATTAACTATAATTTGCGCGTATGCGATGCTAGTTAAATTAAAAAAACAACCTGCTGTATTTATTTCAAAAGTTGAAAAAATCAAACTTTTTAGTTGCGGAATTATTGCTTTTGTTGCAGACACTCTAGGAATTGGTAGTTTTGCGGTAAACACTGCCTTAGCGAAGATGCTAAACACCTTTAAAGACGAAGAACTACCAGCCGTTAATAATGGAGCTCAGGTGATTCCTGGCGCAATATCTGCTTTTTTCTTCTTAAAAATTGTGGACGTAGATATCATTACTCTTGTAATACTAGTAGTTGGAACCTGCATAGGTGGAATTATAGGTGGCTATTTAGTTAGTAAATTCAATAAGCAATGCATCCGTTTAATAATGGCTAGTTGCTTTTTCTTAATCGCTACTCTCCTAATTTTACAAAAAACAGGTATCCTGCATGCAACTGGAGAAGCAACTGGACTATTTTCTTGGAAATTAGTAGTTGGTTTCCTAGGTGTTATTATTTGTGGAATTTTAGCATCAGCTGGGGTTGGACTATTTGCCTTGATTCAAGGGGTACTATTTTTACTTCAAGTATCTCCAATAGTTGCTTTTCCAATTATGATGACTGCTGGAGCCATGCAGCAGCCACTTACTACCATGATATTTTTAAAGGAAGATAAAATTCCTCTGAAGAAAACGCTGATAATAGCTCTTGGTGGTTGCGTTGGAGTTCTTCTGATTCTTCCTGTGTTCAACTACTTAACGGTTTCTTGGCTGCACTCTTTATTATTAGCGATCTTAATTTATAATACTTATACATTAAGTAAAGCATACCTAAAATCTAGTAAAACTAGCCTTAACACCTTTGAGCAAGAGCCAGCATAATTAAAATGACCTATTCTATTTTCATTAGTTGCCCGAAAGGGCTTGAGTACCTCCTTGAAGAGGAAATGCGAACAATAGGACTTACGGTATCACACGTTAATCCTCAAGGAGTATATGGAGAAGCAAATTTAGAAACACTATACAAAATTTGCCTGCACTCAAGAATAGGAAACAGAGTGCAGCTAATTTTATTTAGCGGAAATGCTGAAAACCAAAAAGATATTTATCAACTTTGTCTGAAATATGACTGGCAATCTCAATTTCTTCACGACAAAACATTCAGCATAGAATTTCATGGTAGTTCTGACTCTATCAATAACACTATGTTTGGCGCACACGTTATTAAAGATGCTATTGTTGATTATTTTCGTAATAAGACAAACACAAGACCTTCAATTAACAAAGAAAATCCACAAATTAAAGTTCATGCTCATCTGAAAAAAGGCTTGCTTACAGTTAGCCTAGACATGACTGGTTATAGTATGCACCAACGCGGATATAGAAAAATTAGCACTAAAGCGCCAATTAAAGAAAATGTTGCCGCGGCTATGCTTATTCGCGCAAAATGGCCAGAAGAATATAATAATGGGAAATCAATTGTTGACCCATTTTGTGGTAGCGGAACTATTCTAATCGAAGCAGCAATGATGGCTGCTAATATTGCACCAGGACTAATTCGAAGCGATCAATCTTTTATTAATTGGTCAAACCATAACGAAACTCTTTGGAATAAGCTAATTCAAGATGCAAAAGATAAAATAAAAAGACCACCAGCTACTATTAAGTTTTTTGGTTCAGATATTGATAAAAATTCTCTTGAAATTGCAAAAGATTGTGCTGCTTTAGCTTCAGTATCATCTTGGATAGAATTCAAAAATATTGACTGCGTAGATTTAACCAATCTATCAAACCTGCCCTTCATAATAATCTGCAATCCACCTTATGGAGAGAGATTGAGTGATGAAGCAGAATTAACCCCGTTATATCAAAAATTTGGTGAAATATTATATAATAACTTTCAAGGATCAAGCGCCTATATCCTTACTTCTAACCAAAATCTTGCAAAAGCTATTAGCTTAAAATCCCATAAAAAGTATAAATTTTACAATGGCGCCTTAGAATGTAATTTATTCTGTTTTGAAATTACTGAAAATAATCAACTAAAAAAATTTAATACAGATTATCGAATCACAGAAAACGCAGAAATGTTTGCAAATAGACTTAAAAAGAATTTTCAGCATATGCAAAAATGGGCGAAACGCAATAATATTACCTGTTATAGAGTTTATGATGCGGATTTACCTGAATACGCCTATGCAATTGACATTTATCAGAATTTCGCAGTTTTACAAGAGTACCAAGCTCCTAGCTCTATCCCCGAAAGGATTAGTCAGCAAAGAAGTTTAGATGTGGTTAAGATTACTCCTAATATTTTAAATATTCCTCATGAAAACATCGTTCATAAGCAAAGAAAAAAACAGCGCGGAGAAAATCAGTACACAAAAATTGCCAGCAATAATAATTTTATTGAAGTACAAGAAGGAAATGCAAAACTAAAAGTAAATCTTCAAGATTACTTAGATACAGGGCTTTTTTTAGATCATAGGCCATTAAGATTAAAATTTACTAAACTAACACCTGGTTTAAAATTTTTAAATTGTTTCTGTTATACTGCTAGCGCAAGTGTACATGCAGCGTTAAATGGCGCAATCACAACAAACATAGATTTATCAAATACTTATTTAGGATGGGCAATAAATAATTTCAAACTAAATAATATTAATACCTCTCGTCACCAGTTTGTCCAATATGATTGTCTTGAATGGTTAAAGTTAACAAAAGATAAATTTGATGTAATATTTCTTGACCCACCTAGTTTTTCAAACTCCAAGAGAATGGAAGATACTCTAGATATTCAAAGAGATCATGAAGAATTAATTAGATTAGCATTAGGGCTTTTAAATCCTAATGGATCTTTATATTTTTCAACTAATTTACGGAATTTCAAAATATCTTCAAGAATTTTAGAGCAATTTATAGTCCAAAACATTACAAAAGAAACAATCGATGTTGATTTTAGGAGAAACACTAAAATTCATCAGTGTTTTCATATAACTAATGACATTTAAAACTTGAAATTCTCCACCTATTTCAACTATTATTTAATAGAACAATCCTTAACTTTCAGATGAATCATGGCTAGATTTGCCCTATATCTTGCAGGTGGTGGAGCCAGAGGCGCATATCAAGCTGGTGTGCTTAAAGCTGTGCATCATATTACTGCTGCGAAAACTATACCGTTCACCATGATAAGTGGTGTTAGCGTTGGTGGTATTAATGCTTCTATATTAGCAGAGTATGCTGACGATTTTGCTTGTGGCATTAGTAAGTTAGAAAGTTTATGGAGTGAGATTCATTGCGACCAGATCTTCAGCGCCAAAAACTATGATTTGAGCAAATCATTACTTCGCAATTTAAGCCATGTATTTATTAAAGGCCCGCAGCCAACACATTTGCTTGATACTATGCCTTTACATAAATTTATTAGGGACAATATTGATTTTGAAAAGATTAAAAATAATATTGAAAATAATCTTTTAGAAACTATAGAAATTATCAGCCACTGCTATGAAACTCAGCGTACTGTCTCATTTTATCAACACAATAAACCTCATTTTGATGATTGGTATTACCCACGGCATATAAGTCAACGTGTCGGAATGGGAAATGAACACATACTAGCTTCTTCCGCTTTGCCGCTTTTCTTCCCAACAATCAAGATAGATGGTGAGCACTATGGTGATGGCGGCATGGGATTAATTTCTCCTCTACGCGGGACACTAAAGTTTAAATATCAACACATTATGGTAATAGGTACTAGGCATTTACTAACTATCAATGAACCAGAGCATCTTCATGCACGAGATATTGGATTTGCTCATGTTTTAGGTAGTATGTTAAATGGGATATTTTTAGATAATCTAGATCGAGATATTGAGCTTATAAATAGGATGAATGAAGTAACAAGATTGCTTTCTATGTGGCGAAGAAGAAGTTCTCCTTGGTTGCCTGTAAATATTCTTCATTTAAGACCAAGCGCCGACGTATCGAAAATAGCCCAAGAAGATTATAATACAATGCCAGTTCTTCTTAGAATGCTTCTTAATATTTTAGGGGCACAAAATCATTCTGGAGACTTACTAAGTTTCTTATTATTTGAGAAAAAATTCACTAAATATTTATTTGAATTAGGCTACAATGACACAATAAAATCTGCTGATGAAGTTAACAAATTTTTTAATGCGGAATAAAATACACTATCTTTCTAAACTGGAACCTAAGTTATGGCTTTTTCTAGGTTAAATGTGTGCCTCTTTCCTGCATAGTTTTCATACTATTAATTACTGACTGCAAGCAAATTTCTTGCAATAATGGAATAGTATTTAGCTGCCTGCCTGAATTAATACTATAAGCTATGATAAAACTATCCTGCCAAAGTTTTTCATTTTCACGACACCCAGATTTTGCCCATAGCGAAACCCATAAGAAATGAAATACCCATTCCTGTCTTGATTGCTCCAAGTAATTTTGAAATACCGATTCTACCGCTTCCTGAAGTCTACAAACCTTAACTCCATCTTCAAAACTTGAGCATTGATTTACTAGCCTATCTATTTTCTGACTTTCAATAAACCATGATTCTGCAAAATTCTTAGTTTTCAACCAGTTTTTAGACCGTTTTAATGAAGCCTCAACCACTTCTTCTGTAAAAGGATTAATTAATACCCCTAATTTTTCTATTACCTCGTCTACGTCAATTTTCTTTGGCACAAAATTTAAGCCTAATTCTTCTTGAATTTCTAATAAATGTAGATCCGGCATTCCATAGCTTTCTAATGTTTCCGCTAGAAAATGATTAGCCATTAACTCTAAATATTCAAGATCAATTTTTCTAAGACAAATAGTCTCATCAAAAGACTCTGCTTTATACTGTTTAATATCAGAAACTGAAATCACTGGTGTCATCCATGCATCTTTAATCCCAATGGAGCTTTTAAGTAATAAACCACACAATCGATTTTTACGACTTCTCTTAATTTGCATAAAAATCCCTTGCGCCCCTCCACCGTCTATTTCTGTTCCTTGAATATTTGTAATAGTTGAAAGATTTCTTTGTAAATTAAAAACAACGCCCTTTTTTCGCTGAATCTTAATCCAATTATCCATCATAGAATGATAACTAACAGGGTACCAAGACTTAATAACCTGTAATCTTGACAATGAATCTGAGCTTAACGTAACGGTATGAATAATCGAATCAATAGCCGCTACAATATAGTCTCTTACTTCTGGTTTCGGATGTAACAAAGAAAGCAAAGCTATTTCCTGTCCCTCTTCTATACTATACAAATCTAATACCAAATCAATGAAAAACTCCTCTGGCATAGCACTACTTTGTGCAAAAAAGTTTTCCGCTATATCGTAAATCGATAAATCTGATAAATCTAAAATTACTTCTCGTATGGAATCTAAATGAGAGCGCTCAGAAATTATTTCTAACTTATTTTCCTGATTTGCTAGCTCAAAATACGCACTTTTTAAATCATCAGCTAATTCAACATTAACTTCATAAAAGGCATTTAATATCGGCAACCAAAATCCAAGACCATGTTTAGCAGTCTTAATAATATTTGCCATATGTGACATTAATTTTTTTAAAGTTTTCGCCGCAATTTTATTGCCATTTTCCGCAGCTGATTGTAATTGCGTGACACAAACATCTAAAATAAAAACACAAGCAGTATAAGTCGCATGACTATCTTCAACTGAACCTTCATCTAACTCATCGATACAATCAATAATTGGCAAAGCAAGCTCTGGATTCTCTATGAAATCTGCATAACTCTCCGTGGAAATATCTTCATCTCTATTAATATATCCTTCTATCTCTTTTATCCAGGTTTGTATTTCTGTCATCAACAATGCCTACTTTTCAATCTTTCTTGGATTGCCTTGCTCATCTATTGCAACAAAAACAAACTCGCCCTTTGTGACTTTTTCTTTTCTAGCATCGATAGTTAAAGCTTCTGTCCAAACCTCTACTCCAAAAGTCATAGATGTAGTTCCAATCACTTCTGGCTTAACATAACAACTCACTAAATTTCCAACATGCACTGGTTTATAAAAAGTCATGGACTTAATAGCAACTGTAACAGCGCGTCCCTTTGAAATTCTTTTTGCTAAGACACCACATGCTAAATCCATCTGGGATACTATCCACCCCCCAAAAATATCACCTGCAGGATTAGTTGTATTTGGCATTGCTAAAGTTTGAATTGTTAGCTCTCCATAAGTAATGTTTGTCATTAGTCACCCCTCCTTAGTTTTGTTAACGCATCCGCCATTGCTGTATTGAAAATTGGTTTGCTAGTTACAAAATTTCCCTTTTGAGTTCTACTAGCATTTTTCTCTGTTAGTTTTGCACTCTTCTTCTCAATTGGTTTATTTTTTCCAGAATTATGTAAAGGACGCTGTAATTTAATTTCTTTAACCATGTTATCATTATTCAAAGCTAAACCTATACGCCGCCTATTTTTATCTACTTCTGAAATCTTAATTTTTACTATGTCTCCAGCTTTGACTAAATCTCGTGGATCTTTAATAAATTTATTACCCATAGCAGAAATATGAATTAAACCATCTTGATGCACACCAATATCAACAAAAGCACCAAAATTAGTAACATTACTGACAATTCCTTCCAGTTCCAAACCTACATATAAATCATCTATCTTTTCTATTTCATCTTTAAAATTAACCACGTGAAACTCAGGCCTAGGATCACGACCTGGTTTTTCTAACTCTTGTAAAATATCTTGAATAGTTGGGATGCCATAGTTATCTAAAATATAATCATTTGCACTGATTGTTTGTAGAACTTCTTTATTACCAATTAAGTGCTGTAAACTAATACTTTTATCTTTTAATATTTTTTCAACTATCGAATATGCTTCAGGATGTACTCCTGATGAATCAAGTGAATTGTTCCCACCAATTATCCTTAAAAAACCCGCTGACTGCTGATAAGTTTTTTCTCCCATTTGTGCAACTAACTTCAATTCTTCACGAGTTTTAAATGCCCCGTGCTTATCACGATATTCCACCAATTTTTTTGCAATACCGGCATTTAACCCAGACACTCGACTAAGCAAAGGTGCAGAAGCTAAATTTACATCAACCCCTACAGCACAAACAGCATCTTCAACAACAGCTTCTAAAGCAAACTGCAATCTAGTTTGATTAACATCATGTTGATATTGACCAACTCCTATTGATTTCGAGTCAATTTTTACAAGCTCAGCTAACGGATCTTGTAACCTTCTAGCAATAGAAACAGCTCCACGTAAAGAAACATCTAGCTCAGGTAACTCATTTGTTGCTAATTCAGAGGCACTATATACAGAAGCACCAGCCTCATTCACTAAAACTTTTTGTAAATTTAAATCCGGATAAGTACGAATTAAATCAGCTACCATACGCACTGTTTCACGCGATCCGGTTCCGTTTCCAATACTTATCAGTCTAGCTTTATATTTAATTGCTAATTTAGCCAAAGTTGCTTTCGCTTGATGCCAATCACTACTTTGGCCTATTAAAAATATAGTTGTTGTATCCAAAACCTTTCCTGTCTCATCAACAACAGCAACTTTAACTCCTGTTTTAATACCAGGATCAAGACCTATGGTTACCAAATTTCCAGCTGGGGCTTTCAATAATAAATCTTTAAGATTTTTAGAAAATACTTTTATAGCCTCTTCATCAGAAATATCTCTCAAAGACTTAAATATCTCCAGCTCTACCTTAGGAAATAATCGCATACTCCAAGTTTGAGAAATTACATTTTTTAACCATTTAAAAACTGGGGTTGTTGCTTCTGGTATTTTAAAATAATCTAAAATAAATTTTACCCCATCAAAATTTTCATCTACAAATTTTATGGAAAGTTTTAAAGAATTATCCGCTCTACCTCTAAATAAAGCCAAAGCGCGATGAGCTGGAATTTTATTTACTCTTTCTGAGTAATTATAATAATCTTGAAACTTGGCATTTTTATCTTCTTTCTTTTGACATGCCGCAGCTGTTAAAATTCCATCTTGCCATAAAACTTTTCGTAATGCTTTTAATAAATCAGGATGTTCAGCAAAAGATTCCATAATAATCTGCAAAGCACCACTTAAAGCTGCTTTTACATCAGGAACCCCGAGCTCATCGCTAATAAATTCCTTAGCAATTACCTCTGGAATAACATTTTTTTCCTTTAATAAAAAATCAGCAAGCTTTGCCAAGCCTTTTTCTTTAGCAACCGTAGCTTTTGTTCGCCGCTTTGGACGATATGGCAGATATAGATCTTCTAATCTAGTTTTTGTATCAGCTGCTTGAATCGCTGATAATAGAGCATCTGTCATACGATTTTGCTCGCTAATACAATTAATAACTAACGTCCTACGTTCATTTAATTCTGTTAAATATTGTAACCTAGTATTAATTGTGCGTAATTTTACATCATCTAAACCTTTTGTTTGCTCTTTTCTATATCTTGCGATAAACGGCACGCTCGCACCGTCTTCTAACAGTCGAATGGCACTTATTACTTGATCTTTACTTGCATTAATTTCTACGGCTATCTGTTCTGCGATCGCTAATTGTTCTTTTAACATTTATTTCTCACTCAACTGTAACTGATTTTGCTAAATTTCTTGGTTGATCTACATCTGTACCTTTTGCTACCGCAACATGATAAGCTAATAATTGCTGAGATATAGCAAAAGCTATTGGGTCTATAAAAGTTCCTCCTGTTGGGACTTTTATTATATGGGAGGCTATGTCTAAATTTTCATTCTCATCAATAAATACAAATAATTCTCCACCACGGGCACTTACTTCAGAAATATTTGATTTAAGTTTTTCTAAAACATGATCTTTGGGAGCAGTTACGATAACTGGCATCGAGCTATCTACCAGAGCAAGTGGCCCATGTTTCAGCTCTCCTGCTGGATATGCTTCAGCATGAATATAGGAAACCTCTTTTAACTTTAAAGCACCTTCTAATGCGACTGGGAAATACATTCCTCTTCCTAAAAAAAGAGCATTTGTTTTATTAATAAATCTTGCAGAAACTTCTTTTACCTCATCATTTAACTGTAATACTTTTTCAACTACAGACGGCAATCTCTGCAACTGAGCAAATGCCTCTGCTGCTTCCGTGGTTTTACAACAGGCAATTGCCATCATTAAAAAACTAACAAGTTGCGTTGTAAATGCTTTTGTTGAAGCAACACCTATTTCCACACCAGCTCTTGTTAAAAAGACACAATCTGACTCTCGAACCAAAGAACTAATTGCAACATTACAAATAGCAAAATTTCCCAAATAATTCTCATGTTTTGCCTTATGCAATGCAGCTAAAGTATCTGCAGTTTCACCAGATTGTGAAACGGTAACAAATAAAGTATCTTCACAAACCACAACATCACGATAACGATACTCACTAGCTATTTCAACCTGCGTTGGAATCTTTGCTAATGATTCAAACCAATATTTAGCAATTAATCCAGCATGATAGCTAGTACCACAAGCAACTATATGAATTTGCTTAGCTCTCTTAAATAATTCAAGCGCTCTATCGCCAAAACTCGCCTTTAACACTTCAATACTAGATAACCGCCCCTCCATTGTATCGGACAAAACCTTTGTTTGTTCAAAAATTTCTTTTAGCATAAAATGTCGGTAAGGGCCTTTTATTATGGCATGGTTATCGTCATTTAAATGTTTGGTTTGACGATTAACAAGCTTTCCTGAATCATCAAATATTTCAATACTTTCTGTTGTCAAACGAACACTATCACCTTCTTCTAAATAAATCACCGATTGTGCAAAAGCCCTTAATGCTAATGCATCTGAGGCAATAAATTTTTCATCAATACCTAAACCAATCACCAAAGGACTACCTTTGCGAATTGCAACTAATTCTGTTGGAGCGTACTTATTAATGACGCCTATTGAAAAGGCTCCTTCCATTTCTTTTGCTGCGTCTTGTACAGCTTGAATTGAGGAAGCACTTTTCTGATAATGATAATGAATTAAATGAGCAGCTACTTCTGTATCCGTGTCAGACAAAAATTCATAACCAATAGTTACTAAATTTTTACGAAGAGTTTCGTAATTTTCAATTATACCATTATGAACGATTGCTAAATCATCGCAGGACAAATGTGGGTGAGCATTAGCTTCAGAAGGAGAACCGTGTGTTGCCCAACGAGTATGGGCGATCCCAACATTTCCAGCAACATCTTTCGCCATAATGGCGTCTGATAATACTTGAACCTTCCCCTGGGCTCTAATCCGCTGAATTTTATCATCTTGATCTATAACTGCTATTCCTGCAGAGTCATATCCACGATATTCTAATTTCTTTAAGCCTTCTAGCAAAATTTTACTAATCTCTCGCTTAGCAACTGCGCCAATTATCCCGCACATTTGAAACTCCTACCCTTCTAATAAATAGTATATTTTAAAAAATTATCCTAGAAAAAGCAGTTGAGATCGCAGGGCCTGCTTTTTCTAGGATTATAGCCCTTTTTTCATAATTCTGGATCTATCCCTTTGCCAATCTCGTTCTTTAATAGTATCACGTTTATCATGTTCTTTTTTTCCTCTTGCTAAAGCAAGGCGCATTTTTATTTTATTCCTTTTCCAATATAGCGAGATCGGAATTAAGGTAAATCCCTGTCGCTCAACACTACCAATTAATTTGTTTAATTCCTTGCGATTTAATAATAATTTTCTCGTACGAATAGGATCAGCATTTGTGTGAGTAGCCGTTGTTGCTAATGGTTGAATTTGTGCTCCCAGCAAATAAGCCTCGCTTCGCTTAATTATCACGTGGGAATCAGTTAAATTAACCCGAGCGGCACGTAAACTTTTAATCTCCCAACCCTCCAATACTAAACCAGCCTCAAACTCTTCTTCTATAAAATATTCGAATCGGGCTTTTTTATTCACAATAATCGTGGCACTATCTTTCTTAATGGTGGTCATATACCTGCTACCAAATTATGATCTTTAAATTTAAGATATCATAGCATAAACCTCATACAAAGTAAGGATGGAGAATAAAATATGGACAACTCAAATAAAAAGCAAAAACTATTTGTTTTAGACACAAACATCCTAATGCATGATCCAGCAGCTATTTACCACTTCCATGAGCATGATATTTACTTACCTATGGTTGTGCTGGAGGAGCTTGATAAACATAAAACTGGTATTTCTGAAGTAGCTAGAAACGTTCGGCAAACTAACAGAATGCTTGTTGAGCTTATGAATAATGCTTCTCACGCAAGCATTAGTGCAGGATTACCAATACCTAGTTTTTTAAAGAAAAATAAAGCAACTCACAGCAGCGGTCGTATATTTTTTCAAACTGATGAATTTGAGCAAACTCAACCTATTTCTTTACCTGGTTTAAATGTAGACAATACTTTATTAGCAACCTCATTGAGCCTACAAAAAAAATACCCTCAAAAACAAATAATTATCGTTTCGAAAGATATTAATCTTAGAATAAAAGCAGGAATTTTAGGAGTACTGGCAGAAGATTATCATACCGACCAAGTACTAGATGATGTAACACTATTACATAGCGGATCGCATATTCTAAAAAATAATTTCTGGGATACCCACAGTAAGAATATGTCTTCTTGGCAAGAAAATGGCCGAACTTTTTATAAAATCAACGGGCCATTAACCAAAGAATGGTTTCCTAATGACTGTCTAATCACTGAAGATGGTGAGTTTCAAGCTGTAGTTAAAAAAATTGAAGCAGATGAAGCAATGATTGAGATGGCATGTGATTATAAAGCAGAAAAGCATACAGTCTGGGGAATCAAAGCTAGAAACAGCGAGCAAAACTTTGCTCTTAATTTATTACTAGATCCAGAAATTGACTTCGTAACCCTACAAGGCTCAGCAGGCACAGGTAAAACGCTCTTAACAATAGCAGCTGGTCTTACACAAGTACTTGATGATAGGCGATATAATGAAATAATTATGACTAGAGTTACTATTCCTGTTGGGGAAGATATTGGTTTCCTTCCAGGTAGTGAAGAAGAAAAAATGGCTCCATGGATGGGCGCACTTATGGATAACCTAGAGGTTCTTCAAGGTACTCAAGAAGGTGGTAGCTTTGGTAGAAACGCAACCGATGATTTATTAAAAAATAAAATAAAAATCCGCTCGCTTAACTACATGCGCGGCAGAACATTCTTAAATCGATTTATTATAATTGATGAGGCACAAAATTTAACTCCTAAACAAATCAAAACACTTGTAACACGCGCTGGTCCTGGAAGTAAAATTATTTGCCTCGGCGATATAAAACAAATTGACACCCCTTATCTTACAGAAACAACTTCTGGTCTAACTTTTGCAGTAGACAGATTTAAAAGTTGGAATCATAGCGCACACATGACTCTTACCAGAGGAGAAAGATCAAGGCTTGCTGATTTTGCCGCAAACAACTTATAATATAGGGTGAATAGGGTGAATTTTGACTGTGCAACCAATTGTCAACAGACACTAATCCTTTGGGCCAATAATTGCGGTGGTAAAATTACCAATGCCTCTCCATTAACTATTATCTTTGCAGACTTGCCGAGCAAACAATTACTAGTACTAATGGCATGATTATTAAGCTCATATTTTAATCCAACTGAACTGCATTTTCCTAAGTTTATACCAATAACCCCGCAGTAATCTCCAGCCTCACCTCGGATCTCTATTGTTTCATTCTTTGCAAAACGTAATGATTGATAACAAGTATGCGTAATGATTTTTCGCTTAGGATTATATTGTGTTTGCAAGGCAGCTTTCATCGCCTCTGTGTGATCTTCTCTGCCGCCAGTTGCACAAATAATATCGATACTATTTGCATTTTCTACATCACAATAATGAATAGCTTTAAGAAGATCCGTTGTATTTTGATCATCTAAATAAATAATCAAAACTCCATTTTTACCAAAGTAAAACTCTTTGCTATTATTTTCGGTGATACCCCAATATTTTTTCGTAGTCTGGGATATAGAATCAAAGTCGCCAATAATGACATCCGGATATATATTGTAATCTAGAAGTTTATCAGCCGCTCCATCCAAGACAATGATTTTTTTTCCTATCATTGCCTCAGAAATTATTTTTTTATTTAAAAATGGTCCATTTGCAATTATTAAAAAATTTTGCATATTTTATTCTGCTTTTTCTAGGTTAAATATTACTATCTATAAAAGCTAATAATTGTGATTTAGTTAAAAGGCCCATTTTAATTGCTTCTACTTGTTCATTTTTAAAAATGATTAATGTCGGTATACTCATTACACCGTATTTTGCAGGGGTATTTGGATTATCATCTATATTCATTTTTGCAAAACCAATTTGGTCATTATGTGTGCCAGCTACTTCTTCAAAAATAGGACCTAAAGCTCGACAAGGACCACACCACTCAGCCCAAAAATCAACGATTACTGGTCTACCAGCTTTTAGTACGTCTTGTTCAAAACTATCATCTGTTACTGACTTAATAAAATTACTCATATCTAACCCCTTATTTAGAATTCAAGTTACGTGCTTTTGCTAGGATTATAAAGTAGATTCAATGACTATTCAACGCACCCAACTTTGGGCAACATGTCCCATTAAACCTAGAAAAAGCAGTTGAGCTCTACTACGAATGCTTATTGCCCATATTTATTTAAACATCCCTTGCAAGCATCACAACTTTCCGGACATTGCACTGGATTTATATGGCACTTGTTAAAACAATCTTGGCAAAAACTTTTTTCTGGGCAATTTTTATCGTCATATGCAAAACTATTTGTTGAAATAACTAAAAGCCCGCTTAAAATTGCAAACAAAGCAATTCTTATCTTTTTCATACTTCCCCCAAAACCATTAACGTTAATTTAATTTTAGTAGTAAAAATTACAGTTCGCCTGTTTTTTTTACAAAAATAGACTATAACTTACATAACAATAGAATAAACAAACAGCTTAGAGTAAATTATGACCGCATATTTGTCTTTAATGCTAGCCAGCGTATTAAATTTATATACACCATCTTACCCCAATTTATTAACCATCAAGAGCGCTCTACATGATCCTCTTTTAAAACATAAACTCATATCAATGAGAGACACAGTTTTAGAAAAACTTTATTCTCAATCTAACAGCGCAAATCTAATGTATACCCTAAAAAATACAACTACAGATTTACATCAAGATGTAATTGATAAGGTAGTTGTTTCTTTAGAATGTGTTGATAAATATAATATAAGCCATAATCAAATTTTAACTGTTATTGACTACTCACTACCATCTAATCAAAAACGATTATGGGTATTTGATTTGGAAAAAAATAAATTGCTCTACCACACTTATGTTGGCCATGGAATTTCCTCTGGAACTCTTCTAACAGATTATTTTTCAAATAAATACGACTCAAAAGCAACAAGCCTTGGAGTCTATAGAACTGAACAAGCATACTATGGCAGAGAGGGTAGGTCTTTAAGATTACAAGGACTCGATTATAGTTTTAATGATAATGCCTCTAACCGTTATATTGTGATGCATGGTGGCTGGTATATGAGTGCTGATTTCATAAAAAAATATGGTCGTTCTGGTAGAAGTTGGGGATGCCCTGCCTTGCCTCTTTCTATAGCAAAACCAATAATTGAAACAATTAAAGATAATTCTTTAATTGTTATGTATTATCCAAGCGATAGCTGGTTTAGTAAATCACGATTTTTAAATTGTACACATAAAGCCGAACTTAATCCTGAAATTATAAAACCGCTAAATCAAGACTTGATACCACGTGAATATGTTTATTTTGGCAAATTTGGAAAAGACACTGCTATCTTAGTACTAGAAGCTGATCTATATAAAAAAACATTTAATCAATCTCCGCCTTTAAAAAGAATGCTTCGTCGAAGGATAAATGGCCATGAGTATATAGCGCTAACAAATCAAAATCTTGAAGCATTAATAACTAAACCAGAAATTCGTAATCTTAATCCAAATATTTTAGATGAATTACACTTCGTTATACCAACTATCAAAATGCAAAGAGGCTATTACACAACGCAAATGGAATTTATATCTCATCCAGAGATTACATCAATTAGCATGATAGAAAATCCAACGGCAAATAAGTATATAATTCATTTTTCAACTTTTTCGGCTATTCAATTAACCGCAACAAATCAATTTATTCGCTGGCTAGGATTATAACCCTAGAAAAAGCAGTTGAGCTCGGAGTTTACATGCAGTAAATTAGCACCGGAGAATGCTTTATCTGGACTTGGAGAATAACAATAAATGAATGCAGCACAATTATTACGCAACTATATTAATTCTGGGAAAACTATTATAGCTCCAGGAATATACGACGGATTATCTGGATTACTAGCAAAACAAGCAGGCTTTTCTGTTTTATATGCTAGCGGGGGAGCAATTGCTCGAAGTACTGGCTATCCAGACCTTGGTTTGCTGACTATGACAGATATATGCAACGTATTATCGCACATTGTAAATGTAACTAATTTACCAGTTATTGCTGATGCTGACACTGGGTTTGGAAATGTTTTAAACGTTAAACTAACAATCGAAACTTATGAGCGAGTTGGAGTGGCAGGGTTACATTTGGAAGATCAAACATTTCCAAAACGTTGCGGGCACTTAAGCGATAAATCTTTAATACCAATACATGAAATGTGTAAAAAATTAACGGTCGCAAAACAAAGTGTCGTAAATCCTGATTTCATGATTATCGCTAGAACTGATGGCATTGCAGTTGAAGGTTTTAAAAGCGCACTTGAACGGGCAAAAGCTTATATAAATGCCGGGGCAGACATGATATTCGTAGAGGCTCCAGAAACAATTGAGCAAATCGAACAAATCGCTAAAGAAATTACTACACCAAAACTAATTAATATGTTCCAAGGCGGAAAAACTCCTATGGTTTCTACCAGTAAACTTCAAGAACTTGGATATAATTTAATTATTATTCCGTCTGATTTGCAAAGAGCGGCTATTAAAGCAATACAAAAAACTCTTAAAGCCATATATAATGATGGCAATAGTGAATCTGTAGCAGAACAATTAACCTCTTTTAGTGAAAGAGAACAAATAATTGGAACAAAAGAGTATTTAGCTTTAGATAACTAGGATAATCAAAATACCAATTAGGATTACATATATGAGCACATTACCATCCTGCCCAAAATGCCACTCAGAATATACTTATAAAGATGGTGATTTTTTTATCTGTCCTGAATGCGCAAATGAATGGGATCAAACAGTAGTAGAACCAACTGAAGCACGTATAGTCAAAGATGCACACGGTAACGTTTTACAAGACGGAGATACAATCACAGTTATAAAAGACTTACCTATTAAAGGTTCTTCATTAGTTATAAAAGTTGGGACTAAAGTAAAAAATATTAGATTAGTTGAAGGCGACCATGATATTGACTGTAAAGTTGATGGTATTGGCGCAATGAAATTAAAATCTCAATTTGTAAAAAAGGCCTAAGGGAACTCCCTTTTTTTTATTTACGCAAAGAATATTTGATTGATTATTTAAAAGGAGAAAATCATGGCTAAAAGTATTGATTATCATGATAACTTGATTCCGCAGTTTTTAGCAGATGTTTGCTCTGTATCACAAGGACGTTTTCTAGGTTAAAAAATGATTCTCTTTCATCCAACTATCAGATGCAAATTTACTCATATAATTGCGAATTGAATCTGGTAAAATTACTAAGCATTTTTGGTTTTCACTTAAATCTTTCGCTGCTTTTAAAGCACCAAAAACCGCTGAGCCGCTAGAGCCGCCTATCAGTAAACCTTCTTCTTTTATAACTCTTCTAGCAGTTGTAAATGAGTCCTTATCATTTGTTTTTATATATCTATCAATTAAAGTATTATCTAATACATCAGGGAAGAAATCATAGCCTATCCCTTCAACTAAATACGGAGCAATTGTATCTCCTCCACCTAAAATAGAGCCTATTGGATCTACCCCTACAACTTGAATTTGCGGATTATATTCTTTTAATCGTTTAGCGATGCCAGTTATAGTACCACCAGTACCAACACCAGCAACAACCATTGCCAAATCCTTTCCAAAATCAGCAATTATTTCTTCTGCTGTACCATAATAATGTGCATTAGGATTATTCGGATTTGCATATTGATCTAAGACATGCGAATTAGGAATTTCTTTTTGTAACCGTTTGGCTAAAGAAATATGACTATCAGGATCAAAGGATAAAGCAGAAGATGGAGTTCTATAGATTTTTGCTCCCAAACTTTCTAAAACAACTTGCTTTTCTTGACTCATTTTATCGGGCATGGTGATAATAACCTTAAAACCCAAAACAGCCCCAGCTAAAGCAATTCCAATACCAGTATTCCCTGAAGTTGGCTCAATTAAAGTGTCACCTAACTTAATGCTCCCATCATTTAAAGCATTCTGCACCATAGAGTAGCCTATTCTGTCTTTCACAGAACCGCCTGGATTCATAAACTCGCATTTTCCATAAAGTTCACAGCGTAACCCATCAACTACTCTGTTAAATCTAACTGAAGGTGTTTTTCCAATTGCTTCAAGAATATTAGCGCATTTCATATTTCACTCCAAAGGTTGAAACATTTAATTCTTTACTTTAACCTAGAAAAAGCAGTTGAGCTCGTAATGCGTAACTTCTATATAAGCTACAGGAAAATAAAAAATATTTCTATAGTTTACAAAAATCCATCTTCAATCCCTGTTTTCTAGCCCAGGGCTGTCTCATCAAATAATATAGACGGGGCGTAGGTTGGGCCTTGGCCCAACGATAAAAAAGCTGCATTTTTTGTTGGGCCAAGGCCCAACCTACACGCCAGCATTGATTAATTTGATGCGACAGCCCTGTTTCTAGCCCCCTAATGCTTGATAATTTCTCAAAAAAACTTTACTCTTCTGCAAATATTAATACTTATTAAAATTAAAATGAGTCAAAACCTAAAAACTATTTTAGTTGATTTAACTCCTGTCTTACCGGGCGGAGAAAATGGCGGAGCCAAATTATTTGTGCTTGAGTTATTAATCAGCTTAGCCAATCAAAATTCATCAACTAACTTCATTCTATTAACTCAGGAAAAATCCCATAATGAATTGAGTTTTCTAGATAGAAAAAATATGTCTAGACTGATGGTTACTGGAAACTCCCAAGGCAAACCATCTTTATTATCAAGAGCAATCACTTATTTATTCAGACAATTACCAAAAATTCCTAGAAAAATAAGTATTGTAGGTTACAGAGCTTACGCAGCATTAAGAAGACGCTCTTTAAAGAAAATATTAAATAATATTAAGCCTAACTTGATCTTTTGTCCATTTACCGCACCAACTTTTGCCATGCCGAATACTCCCAGTGTATGTGTGATTTATGACTTACAATATAAAACTCACCCAGCATTTTTTGATATTTTAGATATAGCTAATCGTGACCATGCTTTTACTGAGGCATGTCGGTTGTCGACTAAGCTTATATCTATTTCAGAATATTCAAGAAACTCTGTATTAAAACATGGAAAAATATCACCGGAAAAAATACAGACTATTCATTTAAGAATGGCAAATCGCGGTGATGAAAATTATTCACCAACCACATCTCTGCTTGAAAGCTTAGAACTAAAACCACAGCAGTATTTACTCTACCCGGCAAATTTCTGGCAACATAAAAATCACGAGATGCTTCTAACGGCATTAAAAATAGCTTATCATAACAAAGATCTTTCTGAAGAAATTAAACTAGTTTGCACTGGCGCTCCTGGGCAAAGACAACAGTGGCTAATTAATGCCGCCGTAAAGATGGGACTTAAATCACAGGTAATCTTCACTGGTTATCTAAAAAATTCTGATTTAACATACTTAATGCAAAATTGTTCTGGAGTTATTTTTCCTTCTCTTTATGAGGGATTTGGTTTACCAATATTAGAAGCCATGCGGGCAGGTGTACCAGTTGCCTGTAGCAATACCACTTCATTGCCAGAAGTTGCAGGAAATGGGGCTATCTTTTTTGACCCAAGAGTTCCAACCCAGATTGCAAATGCCATGAAAACTTTAGTTTCAGATAATAATAAAAGAGAATCTTTAATTCAAATTGGCAAAGAAAGAGTAAAAGAATTTTGTGATATTAATAGAATGAGCGAAGAATATTGGGATGTATTTTTAAAATGCTCTAAATATTAAATAATAGACTTCTTTCGAAACTCGCTGCAGAGAGTGAAGTTCGAAAGAAGTATAATAAATAAGGTACAACATGCAACTAATACCAACTATATTATGTGGTGGAGCTGGTTCACGCCTTTGGCCTGTTTCAAGAGAACTTCATCCAAAACCTTTTATTAGATTAAAAGATGATGGCCTTAGTCTTCTGCAAAAGGCCTTTCTAAGAGGTGCTAACCTAAAAAATGTAGTTGAAATATTAACCGTTACAAATACCGAATTTAATTTTAAAATTGAAGAAGAATTCAGAAAAATAAACAATAACAAACTACAAACTTCTTTTATTTTAGAACCTCTTGGAAGAAATACTGCAGCAGCAATTACTGCTGCCTCACTAGAAATTTCTAGAAAATATGGTGACAATGCTATATTGCTAATCTTAGCAGCCGATCACTTAATTACCAACCAAGATGAATTTCAAAAAGCAGTTACCACAGCAATGGAAATAGCAACCTCAGAAAAACTAGTTACGTTTGGTATGCAACCTCATGAACCAAATACTGGTTATGGATATATAGAAGCAGAAGGCCATGATGTTCTGCGCTTTGTTGAAAAACCAAATCTACAGCTTGCTAAAGAATATCTCGCAACAAAACGGTTTCTCTGGAACTCTGGGATGTTTTTATTTTCGGCAAAAACTATCTTAGACGAAATTAGTATCCATTGTCCGCAAATTCTAGCCTGTGTTTCAGATTGTTTGGCTGCCTCCCATACTAAAAATAATCGTGGTTACTCTGAATTACTATTAGAACCAGATACTTTTAGCTTAGTAGAAGATCAATCCATAGATTATGCAGTTATGGAAAAATCCAAAAATATCGCTGTTGTTCCATGTGATATTGGTTGGACTGACGTTGGCTCCTGGGAGGCACTGGGAGAAATGGTATTACCTGATAATGCTGGTAATAGAATTTCAGGAGAATCAGTTCTGCATGAAGTCACAAATTGCTATATCCAAAGCGATGAAAGATTAATAGGTGCAGTTGGCGTAGATAATCTATTAATTATCGATACTCCTGATGCGCTATTAGTTGCAGATAAATCTCGCTCCCAAGATGTTAAATATTTATATGCTGAGCTAAAAAAATTAAATCATGAAGTGTATAAAATACATCGTACAGTTCATCGTCCTTGGGGAACATATACTATCCTAGAAGAAAGTGCTAATTTTAAAATCAAAAGAATCGTAGTACAGCCAGGCGCAAGCTTAAGCTTGCAAATGCATCATCATCGCAGTGAACACTGGATAGTTGTAAGCGGTATGGCAAAAGTCGTTAATGGAGATAAGATCTTTTTTGTACATACCAATGAATCAACCTATATTCCAGCAGGACACAAACATCGCCTTGAAAACCCAGGGGTATTAGATTTGGTAATGATAGAGGTGCAAAGTGGCGAATATTTAGGTGAAGATGATATCGTCCGTTTCGAAGACAATTATGGTAGATTAATAGATAGTGACCTCGTTAAATAATAATACTTTAAACGAAGAGCAAAGAGCTGCAATTAGATATATTGATGGACCATTATTGGTTTTAGCAGGAGCAGGCAGTGGCAAGACACGTGTAATCACGAAGAAAATTGCTTTTTTAATTCAAAAGTGTGATTTCAAACCACATAATATTTGTGCAGTAACCTTCACAAATAAAGCTGCTAACGAAATGAAAAAGCGCGTTCACCAAGAATTACAATCAGCTAATAAGCGCGGTTTGAAAATTACAACTTTTCATACACTTGGGCTAAGTATTATAAAAAAAGAATTAGCTGCTTGTGATTTGAAATCTGGGTTTTCAATTTTTGACAGCGAAGATTGCCTCCAAATTATTAAATCCTTCCTCCCAGCATCTAAGGCGCATGATAGAGAAGGATTGAGAGAAATAACGAGCATTATTTCTAATTGGAAAAACGAGATGCTCTCACCAGAGGACATTAGACTTATTTCAACACACCAAAATATAAACCAACAAACTCTGAACATAGCTGAAATATATCATCATTATCAACTGGCATTAAGCTCATATAATGCTGTAGATTTTGATGATCTAATTCGTCTGCCAGTTGAGATTTTAAAGAGTAATCCCCTGATTTTACAATATTGGCAAAATAAATTTCATCATTTACTTATCGATGAATATCAAGATTCAAATGTTGCTCAGTATGAATTAGTAAAGTTATTAGTTGGTAGTAAAGCATCATTCACCGCTGTTGGTGATGATGATCAATCAATTTATGCCTGGCGTGGTGCAAAACCTGAAAATCTTATCAATTTAAAAAATGATTTTCCAAGTTTAAAAGTAATTAAATTAGAACAAAATTATCGGTCAACGGGGCGAATTTTACATGCGGCGAATAAACTAATTTTCAATAACCCACACTTAATTGAAAAAAAACTCTGGAGTAGTCTTGGAGAAGGGGATCTATTAAGAGTTTTATCTTGTCGAGACGAGCAAGATGAGGCAGAGCAAATTGTCGGGGATATTATTAATCATAAACTGCGCCACAATATAGCCTATAAAAATTATGCTATTTTATATCGAGGAAATCACCAATCTAGAGTTTTTGAGAAAACCTTGCGCAAGCATAATATTCCGTACTATATCAGCGGAGGACAATCTTGGTTTGCCAAAACTGAAATCAAAGATATATTTGCTTATTTAAAGTTACTTTGTAATGAATCAGATGACGCAGCTTTTTTGAGAGCGATTAATACACCTAAACGAGGTATAGGTGATAAAACTTTACATATCCTTGGAAATTACGCAAAAGAACGCGAAATGAGTCTTTATGCATGTGCGGATAATTTAGCTCTTGGTGAATTAATTAATGAAAAAAATTATTCTTCATTAAAGACTTTTAAAAAATGGATTTTTAATTTAAAAATGCAGATAGAATCTGAACCTTTATTGCCAATCCTTAAAGAAATGATTGATACTATAGGCTATGAAGCTTATCTTTATGAGCAACATTCTTCTCCATTAAAATCCCAAAAATGCATGGAAAATGTATATGAGCTATTAGATTGGGTTGACAAAATCTTACAAAAAAATCCTGAGAATAATTTATCTGATAGTGTTAGAAAACTTATTCTTATTGATATTTTAGATAGTGCTGATGAAGCTGAAAATGACAGCCTACAATTAATGACCCTACATGCAGCAAAAGGTCTAGAGTTTCCTTTTGTTTATTTAACTGGCATGGAAGAAAATATTTTACCGCACCATGTTAGTATCGAGCAGGATCAAATTGAAGAAGAAAGGCGCTTAGCATATGTGGGAATAACTCGCGCTCAGAAAGCATTAACTTTAAGCTTAGCCAGGATTCGTAAACAAAAAGGCGAACTAAAACCATCAACCCCAAGTAGATTCTTAGATGAATTACCTAAAGAAAGCTTAGAATGGATTGGCTTAAACGTAGCAGTTAATCATGAAAAATCAAAAGCGCTCGCGAGCTTGCATCTTTCTGGACTTAAAAGTATGCTTAGCCAATTTATTGAGTAAGCAAGGGTGTTTTTATGGCAAAATTATTTGAAAATACACTAAGTGACCAGGAGAAAGCCAAAAAAATCGTGCAAGCGCTTATCTCTGATACAGATGATAGCTGGAATTCCATAAGCTATCTTGACCGCTTTAACTTATTTTATCTAAGCCCAGCAACCAGCCTTTCAAAACAAATACGCTTCGCTTTTCAAGATGAATTAATCGCAATGAAAGAAACTCTTACTAAAGATGCTAGTGAACCCAATAAGAATAAACTTGCAAGAATTATTTGTTTATTACCTTATGCAAATATAAAACCTCTTTCAAAATATAAAATCCCTACTCTAATTCAATCTATTCAATCTAGTAATCAATGGAAGTTAGTCGAGTTTAAAGTCGAAGCAATTGAATTAACACCCCAGCATGGCTTTGAAAGACTTGTAATAAATGATTATGACCGTATTTTTGCCTATGGACTTACTCCTACTAGCAATACAGAGGAAGAGTTAGACAAACATTTAATATTTATGAACCCTAAATACCCTGCTCAACAAGGTTATTTAAACCAGATTTTTTTTAATTATCAATCTAGTTCATGGGCATACAGCCAATGGAAAAATAGAATTTCATCTTGGATACTTGAGGCTAAGCATAAAGTTAAAATTTATAGTGCAGATTATGCTAACGGTATAACAGACGAAGTTAAGAAAGATTCTACCATAAAAGATAAAGTTTCTGATACATTTAAATACCCTGAAATCGAGACAAATAATCCTCGTAATGAAAGCTTAAACAATAATTGGTTAACGGACTTCTTAAAAAAAATTTATATAGCAAATATACTAGATGATTTATTTAATGGCCTAATAGTATATCCCTGTCACTATTTAGTTATCCCTGTTTGTCGAGAAATCTTACAACACAAATTTGAATTAACTTTAGTTTGCATGATGACCATGATCTTTGTTATGATGCCAGGTCTGATAATGACAGCCGCTGGAGTTACAGTCACAACGTTAGCAGTTGCATATTTTGCAACTAAATTGATTGAACCATTGAAAATCATTTTAAATCTTAATGAAAAAAATCCTGCGAACTGTCATACAGTAGATAATAATGAGCAAGACGAATGGAATAATAAATTTGCTCTGGTATTGTAAGGAAGGAACCATTTACCAACTATGTTGAGGATACTATAATATGCCTAAATTTGAAAAACCATCTGAAACAAATAGACTAAACTCGCAAATAGAAAATCTAGAAAAAGACAACAGGTTTTATGACAACAAAATTGTCAATATTATCAATATGTTACAACGCGACAGCGTGCCTAAAAGCTTAGAAAAATGGCAGTGCAACTGCATGTATGATAAAGCTGTCACAAACTTATATATTTCTATTGAAAAATTTAATCTTGGCTCTATTTACCATGAAAACAATGAGTTATTGAAAGCCAAAGATCATTACAATTCTGCCTTATTTTATACTGAGGAGCTGCTAAATAATACTGAAGATGCGCTAACCTTATATAAAAGTCTTGATAAAATCAACCAGAAGGATATTGAGAATTGTAGGTCGCTTAAAGAGCTAGGTACTGCAAACAAGGAAATTATAGCAAGTGAGATTCTTTCACTAGAAAGAGTTTATCACACTCCTGACACTAAACCTTCTTCTAATAATATAACTAAGTCTATGAAAAAAACTTCTGGTATTAGCGACAAAAAAATAACAAAAAGACCTTACTTCTTTACAGATGAATCACAAAATCAAAAAAACTCATCAAACTATAATAGTACTGTAAAATATGATACTGATACTGAGACTGAATTTACTGTTGGGTTCTAAATAATGCGGGAATCTATTTCTAAGCAGGCACAGCGCCACTTTATGGATAGATTCCCGCCTTCGCGGGAATGACAAAATCCTTAACTTAATGGCAGTGACTCTACTGCCTCTCTTGAAGAATAAGCTTTTCTTGTGTCAACAGCGCCACTCAGCCACTCAGGACAAACATCTAAAATCTCAGCTATTCGTTCTAATTCATCTTTAGGTGGAATCGTATTTCCGAAAAGCATATCATTCGCCATATGCCTAGTAACTCTAAATATCTTAGAAATAGCCTTCGTTTTCTCAATTAAATCTTCTGGTAGCTCCATAGAATATAACTCTCGATTGAAGCGTTGTGAAAACACCTTCATGTTCATGATCTCTCCTTGATAATCGAGGCTTAAAAATATCACCTAAATTTTCGCCTTTACTGTACTAAAAACATGATTTAAGTAAAATCAAAAAGCCTACTATTTGTTGTCCTTAACAATATAACTTATACTCTTTACCAATAAATTTACTGCTTTTTCTAGGTTAATCGATTAATATGACTTAAATCCTGTCTAATCTCATAAATTACATATTTACTAAGCTCAGCCGTAAACTGTTGCATAGCATTATTAGTTGCAATAACGCCTCCATATGGATTATTACTTGGACAAGTCTTTGTTATAATAAATGTTCTAGAGCTTACAACTCGCGCATCTTCAACATAAGTCAAAACAACCTGTAACCCAAGCTCAAGCGTACTTGGATGAGTTAAAAAGTTTTGCTGCAAAGAAATTAGCTGGGTGTCTAAACGGTAGTCTGTTTTATCAGCGTCAGGTCCAGATGCAACTGCAAAAAAATAGTTACTATTCTGCAAGGCCTGAACAATAAGCGGTGTCAACAAACCGGCAGGAGGACTTATCCAACTATTTTTCACAAAAGAACTAAGCTGAAATGGTTTAGTTATATAATGCATTTCTTCTGTTTGATAGCCAGGAATTGCTTGCGGCTGGGAGACTAGGATTGTTTCTTTAGATTGATGTAAAGATATCTTTTCTCTGGAAAAAGCGGTGATATTAAATTTATTATCGGCTTCTGGAATAATTGGTGAACAAGATGCTAAAAATCCTAGAAATAATATACAAAATTTTCTCACCTCTACTCTCCTGGACCAGATTTTCTGGGAGCAGAACCACGCACAACCATTGATGGGTTCTTTCTTAACTCAATACTAAGCTTTTCAAGATTTGCGGCAATAATATCTAACCTACGCAAAAAAGTTACAGCCGGAGGAATCGCTTGCTGCGATATTTTATCAATAGCATTTCTACCAGCTACCATTGTAGTACTTAATCTATCACTCGCATCAGAAACATCCTCTGACATATCTCCAAACTTAGTTACACTTTCTCTCATTTCGGTCATTAGTTTAGGAAAAGTATTCAAAATCCGCTCTATTTGCTTGCTGTGAGATGCAAATGAATCAGTAATAGTTGCAAGATTACTAATAGCTTTTGATAAGTTTTCTGTATTTTTCTTATTTATTAAGTTTTTCATACTATTACTAAGATCTTCAATAGTATGCTCTAGTTGATTAAAAAAAGATGCTTTGTAGGTAATTACTGGATATTTCTGGCCTGGCAAAGCTTTTAACGGCTCGGTTGTTTTGGTGATAGCCATTAGCCCTAAATAATTATTACCAGTTATTCCCTGTGATATCAAAGACGCCTGCGTGCTAGTTGTAATTGGCGTGCCATCTTCAATTTGTAAAAATACTTTTACTTGCTGTGGGTTATTTTTATCTATTGCGATTTTAGTAATACTACCAACTTTAACCCCATTAAACTTTACCTGAGATTCATCATTTAAACCTGATATATTTTCTCCCATATAAACGATATAAGTATGATATTTTTTACTATCAAATCCAGCAGACAACCATAGCCCAGCTATTAATAAGCCAACTAAGAGAATAATTGTTGTTAAGCCGACTAATGTATAATTAGTTTTAGATTCCAAGTAAATAACTCCTACTTATTACTAAAATACGCTGCTATTAATGGATCTTTGTTTTTCATTAAGCTCTCAATAGGCTCAACACTGCGCACGATTCCATCCCCTAAAAATGCTACCCTGTCTGTTGTTCTCTTCAATGAGTCTATATCATGACTCACAATAACAATAGTTAAATTTAAAGCGTCGCGCAAATAAAGAATTAACTGGTCAAACAGTTTTGCGCTAAGTGGATCTAGCCCTGAGGTAGGCTCATCTAAAAATAATAATTCAGGATCCATGGCAATTGCTCTAGCTGCCGCAGCCCGCCTTTGCATACCTCCACTAAGCTCTGAAGGCAATTTACCAGCCGCCTCTTTTGGCAGGCCAATTAATGCTATTTTAAGCATAGCTAATTCTTTCATGAACTCTTCATCTAAATCAGCAAGCTCATGCATAGGAAACATAATATTTTCTAAAACTGTCATAGCTGAAAAAAGGGCACTATGTTGAAACAACACCCCCCAACGCCTCCGAATAGCATTAGCGCTATTTTCATCTAATTTAGTAATATCTTGGCCAAAAACTTTAATTTCTCCGGAGGTTGGCTGCATCAACATCAAAATACTGCGTAATACTGTGGTTTTACCACACCCACTTCCACCAATAATGGCAAATATTTCGCCCTTATTTACCGAAATATTTATATCTTTGTGGACAAAAGTATTACCTAGATAATTTTTTAAGTTTTTTATTTCAATAATTGGGCTACTCATAACTTTAACCAACTATAAATAACAGAATAAGTAGCATCCGCTATTATAATTAAAAATAAAGCTTGAACTACGCTTCTCGTTGTTTGGCTGCCTATACTATCTGCACTAGCTTGTACTTGAAATCCTTGAAAACAGCCTACTAAAGCTATCAAAATTGCAAAAGCTGGGGCCTTATATAAACCCAGCATTAATTGCTCTACCCCAACTGCCTCTTGTAAACGAATTAAGTAATCATAATATCCAACATGTAACATAAATTTAGACATTATCATTGCGCCCAAAACCCCAAAAAAATCAGCCCAAAATATAAGCAAAGGGAACATAATCAATAAACCAATAACTTTTGGTACAACTAAAAGTTCGGTTGGAGACAGACCCATAGTATAAAGAGCGTCAATTTCTTCATTTATTTTCATACTGCCAATTTGAGCAGTAAAAGCCGAGCTGGTCCTCCCGGCAACTATAATTGCTGTTATTAAAGGACCAAACTCACGAAATATCGCCATGCCTGATAAGTAAGCAATAAATATTGTAGCGCCATAAGTCTCAAGTTGTAATCCCATTTGATAGGCCAAAACAACACCTATCAAAAATGCAAGCAATCCAATTATTGGTAAAGCATATAGGCCGGTTGATGCCATATTAGAAATTATGCTTGGGAGCTGAAATCTATGCCAATTTCCACAAGCAGCAAATAGTTTATCAATTAAATCACCGATTAGCACTAAAAAACCATTTGCTTGAGATATTTTATGTATAGCCTCTTTGCCAATCTGATATAACAGGGTTCTTTTTTTATTTACCGGCGGGATATAATCTAAATCTTTACTTTTTTCAGCAACTAAACGCAACAAAGCGCATTGTGCTGTTGTAAAATCTTGTAGGTTTATTGTTATGCCTGATTCTTGCAACCATTTTTGACACTGCAATAAAGTTAAAGCTCCAGCACTATCAAACTTTGAAATTTGACTGCCATTTATAGTGACTTGTTTAGTTTTAGGCCTGACAGATGACTTTAATTTGAGCAAAATATTTCCGAGATCTAATATGGTCCATTCTCCATGGCACATATAAGAATCGCTAGTTTTATCAAATTCAAATGAAGTCTCTGTCATAATCATATTATCTTACACGAGGTATATATGACATAGCAAATCATCCGCGAGACCTACTCCGCACTGCCATTAACTTAATGGCAGTGGACCTACTCCGATGCATGCAAGGCTCTAATCCTCTGTGCTTCTAGTGCAAGGCCTTTAAAATAAGAGTAAGACATATAGAAGTCGCCTTTATCACCTATTTTATCACCCCATGAATTTCTAATTTTTAAAAGGCCTTTATATATACGTCCTAAGCTATCTGTGGCTATAGCATTATCATCATATCCAGTAATTAACATAGCATGGCCAGCAAATTCAGTCTGATCATCTATGCTTTGAATAATCTCTGGGGTCAAAATCCAAGTATCATTAGAAACATTATGCGTTCCAACCGCACCAACCACCCCCATATCAAAATTTAATAACAATGAGCCAAATACCACTCTATCTCCAGCTTGCAAAGATTTTTTAACCTCTCGAAGAGTAGCTTCTGGATTTAAATTATCGGAGCTTATTTGATATATGTCTAAAATTGAACTCCAAGCCGCATTATTTACTGAAATTTTCTCGCTAATTTGTCTAAAATCATCAATTGATTCTTCAATAGTCAAATCTGGACCACACATTGGATACTCAGAAACTCCTCCGCAATTATGCTCTCGTTCAACTCCCTTGGCGGCAATTCCAAATACATCTATTTGACTCAAGACACTTCTACTCCAAGTACCATCCCAGCCACTATCTAAATAAGCATGGTTTTCTAAATATCGGCCTAAGCTTAATTGACATAATTGACTAATATAATCACCTTTCTTAAGCACAGCGTCTAACCCAGCTGTAACCGCGAAAGTTACACATGTTCCATGTCGCCCTTGGTTAAGCACAGGCACACTCTCCATACCTAAATCAACTTTACTAATAATTCCAGAAGAATTCGCTCCTAAATTTACATTTTTTGCTTTACGATGCAATCTATGTTTTATGCTTTGCTTAGCTTTTTCTGACACATTTAACTTTAATAATGCAATCGTATCAACATTAGACTTAAAACCAAGCTGTTTATTTGACGGGCGATTCAAATCTATCTTACCTACGATTTTAATATCCCCAGCATACGCATTCATACTAAGGCAAAAACTTACTGCTGCGATATTTATTAACTTCTTCAACATATCTAAATCCTTAAATTTCACCAAAAACACCTGTTCTGAAACCAGCCGCATGCTCAATAATTAACTTTTTTAAAGGAGCAATTTGATTTACTAGATTTAAGCTAAACCCACGCATCTCAGATACTATCATAGAATGATTCGTAAATAACAAATGTAATCCCTGCATTAAGCAAATTACTATCCACAAAGCATGCTTTCTTTTTCTTTGATAACTACTTAAATTTCTTTTAGAAACAAATCCATAACTATTGTGTTCTAATAAATTTATCCAGGTTTTTACATCACCTAACCCAACATTTAACCCTAACCCAGCTAAAGGATGAATTGTATGAGCAGCATCCCCCATTATAAGCCAATTTTTCCCGCTATAATTTTGTACATGCCGCATATGTAGTGAATATTCGAATCTATGCGATGCTATTGCGACTCTACCTAATTTATTAGCAAATATTTTCGTAAGTTCATTTGCGAAATCAAGATCTGACATTTGCATTAAATCTGTTGCATGCTCTTTAGTGGTAGACCATACAATTGAACTTTGATTTTGATTTGCCATAGGCAAAAAAGCTAGCGGGCCAAATTTCTGAAATACTTGATAAGCTGTTTTATTATGTGGTTTTTCTGTGAGCACATTTGCAACTATTGCTTGCTGATAATAAGGCCAACTGGTTACTTTAACACCCAACATATCACGAATCGCAGATCTAGCTCCATCGGCAACTATTAGTAATTTTCCTAACCAATATTGATTTTTAGAATCAATGAGCTTTATTCTATCTGGAAGTTCTTGAACATCCGTAACTGTACAATCAGAAACTGATTCTACACCTATCTTTTCGGCTTCAATTAAAAGAGCATCTTTCACAACTGATTCAACTAACATAAACCCAAGCTTATTACATCCAATAGCTCTTGAATCAAAATCTAAATACCGCTCATTTGCTGCATCCCAAACATGCATATGGGTATAATCTGCTAAATGTTCTTTAGCAATATGCTGCCAGATATTTAGCTCTTTAAATAAATCAACGGACGCAGAATTTATAGCATATACTCTAGGACTTGGCGGGGTTTTAGATTCTTTTGGTGCCTTATCAAGTAATATAACCCCAAAACCTTTCCTCCGCATTGCAATAGCAGCAGATAACCCAACTATCCCTTTACCTACAACTACTATTTCTGTATTGGTAATCATACAGTGCTCTCCAAAATTGTAGTTTTATTTGACATTGGAATATTGCAAACTAAATCAGGCATGCTGCCAGCAAAACCTCGCGTATAAGTTGCCAATAAATTTTTTAAAATAGAGCTATTATCTATGGCAATTAAACCTAACCCTCTAGCCAAGCCAAGACCAGGAAATTTATTGGTAAATATACTAACTAAGCCTTGTGTTAAATAAGTTATTGCTTTTTGGTCGTGATGCCTTAACCTTTGATATTCATCAAACATATTGAGCGATAAACCAAATTTAATAATACTTTCTGCTAAAGTAGCTACATCTCTTAAACCTAAATTAAATCCCTGTCCAGCAACAGGATGCAAAGTGTGCGCAGCATTTCCAATAAATATTACATTTCCAGTAGAGGTTTTAGGCATTATTATTTGACGAAGAGGAAAAATATTTCTTTTTCCTATTTTTATAAATTTTCCTAAACGATATCCAAATATATCTTGTAGCTTCTTTAAGAATTCTTCATCAGACAAAGCCATTGTTTCAGCTGTATCTCGAATGGATAATGACCAAACCAAAGATGCCCGATTACCAAGCATTGGTAATAATGCTAAAGGCCCGTATTTAGTGAATCTTTCATAAGCTATATTTTTGTGATCTCGATTTAAGCCAATATTTGCAACTATTGCTTGATGTCCATAATCTTTTACATTAGCAGGAAGATTAACAAATCTTCGCATACTGGAATTGGCGCCATCAGCGGCAACTACTATTTTCGTTTTAACAAATTTAATACCTGTTGGAGTTTGAATAGTGGCAATATTTGTGTTTCTATCATATGACTCAACACTAGATTCAGTCAAAATGAGATTCAAATTTAACATATTTGTTATCCCATTTTGCAAATGTTGCATTTCAACAACAAATCCAAACGGCTCTTCTGTGTGACCAACAAATTCACTACTACCAAATCTACCTTTCTCAGATACATGGATTTTATCTATTATTGCCGTATCCGCTTTTATTTTATCCCAAATATGTAAATTTTTTAAAATTCTAATACTGGCTGAAGATAGAGCTATGCTGCGAGCATCAAAATCTCCTGTTATTTTGGCAGCAATATTAGCACTATCAATTAACAAACAATTAACGTTTGCTAACTCTAATACATATAATAATATTGCGCCGGTTAAGCCCCCGCCAACAATTAGGATATCAACTTCTAAATCAACCACGCATGTACGCCTCTATCTCATCTATTTCTACCATTAATCCTGCTGATAAATTCTCATAGCCATCTTCTGTAACTAAAATATCATCTTCTATTCGAATCCCTATTCCTTGCCATTTTTCTGCAATATTTTGTAATCCTTGAATAAAGTATAATCCTGGCTCAACAGTTAAAACCATACCTGCAGCCAACTTCCGCCAGTTACCATCAATTTTGTATTGACCAGCATCATGTACATCAAGACCTAAATAATGACCTGATCCGTGCATGTAAAATGGTTTATAAGCTTCTTGTTTAATTAAATTATCAATATTACCTGATAAAATTCCTAGTTCAACTAGTCCAGTTGTTAGAACTTTAAGAATAGCATTTTGAATTTCATTCCAAAAACATCCTGGTCGAATCAACTCTATTCCAGTTCTCTGCGCTTTTAGAACCAAATTATAGATTTGTTTTTGCTCTTCACTAAAACGACCACTTACAGGAAAAGCACGTGTAATATCCGCAGCATAATTTTGATATTCACCACCCGCATCAATTAAAACTAGAGAATTTGTTTTTAGAGGTTGATTATTCTCTATATAATGGAGCGTGCAGGCATTATTGCCAGCAGCAACAATTGATTCATAAGCCATAGATTGACATCCATTCCGATGCATTTCATATAAAAGCTCAGCCTCTAATTCAGACTCATATTTTAAATCTTGAGCTTTTCGTATAGCTCTTTTATGCGCGAAAACACTAACAGAAACTGCTTTTTTAATTAACTCAACTTCCGCGGCGCTCTTAAAAACACGCATCTCACTTATAATTGGCTCTAAATCTGCAAAAACAGATGGCGCTATTACACCTCGTCTAATACTATTTTTTAACTCTATAACAGCTGGGTAAAGATATTTCCGCCAATTAGCATGTTCTGCAAAAAAATAATAAATAGATTTACAACCAGCGAGTAAACTTAACAATTTCATTGGCATATCAGCAAGTATAAATGCCTCATCAAATCCCAAAGATATTTTAGCATTTTCCTGCCCCAACCGCTTCCCAGTCCATTGTTCAGCAGCTTTATCAAGAGGTCTATTAAATAAAATGCTTTTCGAGTTATCACCTGAGGTAATTACTAAAACTGCGTCTGGTTCATTAAATCCAGTTAAATAATAAAAATTACTATTTTGCCGAAACCGATAACTAGCATCACCATTTCTTATAACCTCAGATGCAGCAAAAATAACTGCTACACTATCATCCGGCAAAGACCCGGCCAATTTTAGGCGCCTGGATTTATATTCATCTATTGTAATCATAAAAACTCCACCATTGAGGTTCTATTAGCCATGACTATTTTTTCCTGCCTATCTGGTTGCCACATATTCGTCATTGCTTCGTACCCCGCAATGACGAAATTATCATAACATGTGGCAACCAGATAGGCAGGTATTTTTTGTTAAAGAGGTGACATTTTGCAGCCCTCTTGGTAAAAGATGTCCTCTTAAACCTCGTCTTTCTTGATAATATTCTAAGTCAGCAGCTTTGAGAGTAAAATGACGTCGACCCGCATGGATTGTAAGCTGCTCATCTTCTGAGATAACCTGCATATCTCTCACAACTTCTTCTATTGTACCATTCTTAGGCTTCGGCAAACCCATTAATTTATTACCTTTCCCTATAGATAAAAGCGGTAATTCTGTAGCTGCAAAAATTAATAACCTACCTAAATTGGTAACACATGCGATTTTTTCTGTTTCTAAAGACTTAATAAGTCTTGGCTGGAGCATATGTGCATTTTCAGTTAATTTACAACAGGCTTTTCCATTTTTATTTTTTACATATAATGAGCTTAATTGTGTTGCAAAACCATATCCTTTATCACTTGCAATAACAACATACTCATCAGCTTCTCCACCTACCAAACAAGTGAAGATTTCGCCATCAGCAGGATTGAGCTTTCCAGTTAATGGTTCACCCTGGCCTCTTGCTGATGGTAAAGAGTGGCCTGGTAAAGAATAAACTTTTCCTTCACTATCAAAAAACACAACTTGCTGATTGCTTCTAGCATTTGTCTGAGCACGAAACTCATCCCCAGCTTTGTAACTTAAATCACGCCCATCCACATCCAATCCTTTAGCTGCCCGCACCCAACCTTTTTGCGAAATGATCACGGTTATTGGTTCATTTGGCAGAATATCTTCTTCCTTTAGGGCTTGTGAAACTTCTCTCTCAATAATAGGAGACAATCTTACGTCGCCAAACGTATTCCGATCTTTAATAACTTCGCTTTTTACAAGCTTACGTAATAATTTATCACTATTTAATATTTTCTCTAATCTATCTCTTTCACTTGATAGATCATCAAGAGATGCCCGCAAATTAATTTCTTCAATTTTTGCCAAATGTCGCAATTTCATATCCAAAATGGCATCTGCTTGTATTTCAGTTAAATTAAACTTAGCAATTAAAATTGGTTTAGGATCATTAGAGTCACGAATAATTGCGATAATTTCATCTAAATTCAAATATGCAATTAATAATCCTTCCAAAATATGTAATTTATCTAAAATTTTATTTAGCTGAAATTGACAGCGATTTTCGACTGTATCTAATCTATAAGAGAGCCATTCGTTTAAGATAGTTAATAACCCTTTAACCTGAGGGATACCATTTAAACCTATCATATTAAAATTTACTCTATAGCTCCGCTCTAACTCAGTCGTAGCAAATAAATGGGACATCAGCCCAGAAATATCCACACGATTTGAGCGCGGAACTATAACTATTCTAGTTGGATGCTCATGATCTGATTCATCTCTCACATCATCAACCATAGGTAGTTTTTTCAGCTGCATTTGAGCCGCAATCTGCCCAATTATTTTTGCACCAGAAACCTGATGAGGTAATGCAGTGATAACTATTTGATGATTTTCTTCTACAAAAACGGCCCGCATTTTAATTGAGCCAACTCCACTTTCGTATATACTACGTATACTTGCCGCTGAAGATATAATTTCCGCCTTTGTTGGAAAGTCAGGACCTTTAACAAATTCCATTATTTCATCAAGACCTGCTTTTGGATTATCTAAAATATGAATACAAGCATTTGCAACTTCAACTAAATTATGTGGTAAAATATCTGACGCCATACCAACTGCTATCCCGGTTGCCCCATTTAATAAAACGTTTGGGAGGCGTGCTGGCAAAAGAGCCGGCTCTTTTAACGTACCATCAAAATTATCTGTCCACTCAACTGTTCCCTGTTGTAACTCAGCAAGTAATAAATCTGCGTAATTTGAAAGTCTAGCTTCTGTATAACGCATTGCGGCAAAAGATTTCGGATCATCTGGTGACCCCCAGTTTCCTTGACCATCAACAAAAGGGTATCGATAAGAAAATGGTTGTGCCATTAAAACCATTGCTTCATAACAAGCACTATCACCATGTGGGTGAAACTTACCAAGCACATCCCCAACGGTTCTTGCTGATTTTTTATGTTTAGCTGAAAACTTAAGACCTAACTCAGACATAGCATATACTATTCTTCTTTGTACCGGCTTAAATCCATCCGCAATATTAGGTAAAGCTCTATCTAGAATAACGTACATAGAATAATCAAAGTACGCTTTTTCAGTAAATTCCGTTATTGGTTTTTGTTCCGTTGCAATATTCATAGGCAAAATTAGTTTTATATTAATTAGAATTTTTATATTCTACCAAATATATCAAAAATACTCCAAAACACGAGTGTTATTGGGTGTGATT
>MHBB01000137.1 GCA_001803185.1 Legionellales bacterium RIFCSPHIGHO2_12_FULL_35_11 | reverse complement strand
GATAAAACCCAAGACTAAGTATGGAATGCGGTGGGTCCCGCTTTTCCAATAGCACTTTCAGCTATTAGTAATAGTGCGCCTCGTGGCGCACCGAACGAAGTGAAGCAATTGACCGATTTTCAATTAGAATGCCGATCTAGATTGCTTCGCTAACACTCGCAATGACGGCATGTATGCCTTTATGTTTGCATTGTAAACTATTCATCCTAGAAAATGATTCATAAAATGGGTTTAATAAATTTATCATGTAACTTAATTACATTTAAACGCAAATCTTCGATTGAGCTGTTATTTGGTATAATTTCATCGGCTACTTTTAGATAGTTTTCAAGGCTAGGTTGCGAGTTTAAAATTTTTAAGCTGTTTTCTTTTGATGAAGCATCTCTATTTTTGAGTCTCAATAATTGTTCTGCTTTTTCAGATGTAATTAATAAAATATAATTTAGATAAGGAAAGCTTTCTTTTTTTATCAATAAAGGTATCTCAATAATACAATATCTTGCAGATGAGTGATTTATTTTATTTTGAATTTCTTTTCTAATTAATGGGTGCAGTAGATTTTCTAGGAAAAGTTTATCGTCTTTATTATTAAATATAATGCTTCTTAGTTTTTTGCGATTTAAATTGCCATTTTTATCTAAAATGCCATTCCCAAATTTATTTGTAATTTCGTGTAATACTGGTGAGTTAGCCTTGGTTATTTCTCGTGAAATGTCATCAGTATTGATAATCTCTGCACCAAGTTCAGCAAATATTTTTGCAACCGTTGATTTACCACTTGCTATAGTGCCTGTTAATCCAACACAATACATATTTATCCCTGATTATATCTCTGGACTTTATGGCTTTTTCAAAAAACACTCGAAATTGTCGTCTTTGCGAACAAAGTGAAGCAATCTAGAGGCGTTTAATGGCCCTAGATTGCTTCACTATCGCCCACAAAGACACATTTTAGAACATGTCTTTAAAAAGTCATAAAGTCTAGTATCTAAGATCTTTATTTACATAGCTTGTCATAATAGATTCGTAAGTTATATCTGCCAATTTATCGATAGTTTGATGTGGTGTGTTTAATGGTGGTAGCCAATATAAAGTGTTACCAATTGGTCTAAGTAAAGCACCACGTTTTTCTGCTTCTAATGATATCCTGTACCCAATTCTTTCTTTATCATCATCTATTAAATCAGCCGCAACTATCGCACCTATGCCTCGTACATTTGATAATTTCATGGTTTGAGATGCTATTTCCTTAAATTTAATATGCATATATTCACCAAGTTTAGCTGATTGTGTAAGAATATCTTCTTCTTGAATCGTATTGATAGTGGCTAGTGCTGCACTTACAGCTAGTGGATTTCCACTATAAGTATGCGAGTGTAAAAAAGAATTTTCGATGGCATAATTTTTATGAAATAAATCATAAATGCTGTCATCTATAAGTACTACGCTTAATGGTAGAGTGCCAGAGGTTAGGCCTTTTGATAAACAAATCATATCTCCTTCGATATTTGCATGATTTGATGCAAACCATTTTCCAGTTCGCCCAATTCCAGTCATAATTTCATCTGTTATCAAAAAAATATTGTTATTGGTTGCATACTCACGAATTTTTTGTAAAAAATCTGCGGAATAACAATACATCCCAGCTGCTCCTTGAATAATAGGTTCAACTAAAATGGCAGCTATTTGGTTTTTATCTGCATCTAATTGCTTTAGAACTTCAGGCCAAATGTTTTCACAAGAATACCAGAGTGGATCATTGGTATTATTGAGATATGGAATGTTTGAAATGTATTTTGCAAAAATGTCATATTTTTGGAATGGTTTTTTATAAAGTCCTAAATCGCTGACACTCATTGTTGCAAATGTTTCTCCATGATAGGAGTTTTTTAAAGAAATAAATTTGTTCTTTTCTGGAAAACCCTTAAGTTGAGATGCTTGTAGAGCCAATTTCATTGCGATTTCTACAGCAGAAGAACCATCACTTGCAAAAAATAAGCGTTGTTTATTACTAATTTCTGCAAGCTTCTCTCCAAGTTCAGCTATAACTGGGTTGGTTGTATTTGCTGTTATTACATGTTCAAATTTTTGGAGTTGTTTAGTAATTTCTGAAATTACTCTAGGATGCCCATGGCCTAAAGATTTACACCACCAGCTGGAGATAGCATCGATTAAAATTCCTTGGTTAGTTGTAATGTAACTTCCCTTAGCAGACTCAATAACTAAAGGTGGATGAGTTTTAAAGTCTTGCATATATGAGCATGGATGCCAAATATGTTCTAGATCATTTTTAATTATATTTGCATACATTATAGTTTTTTAATTGACAATATTTTTATGGACTTTATCATGTCCTTTATTTAAATAACACAGAACTTAAGAAAAACTTTTTCTAGGATAATTATTTGTTGAGTATTAAGTTCAACTACATATGGGTTTTAAGATGACTAAAGAATTTAAACGTTGGACTATAGAAGATGTTTCGGCGATTTATACTCAATCATTTAATAATTTGCTATTTGCTGCGCATGTTGCTCATAGAGAAAATCATGATCCAAATAAAATGCAGCTGGCTAAGTTGTTAAGTATCAAGACTGGCGCTTGTCCAGAGGATTGTGGTTATTGTTCGCAAAGCGGCCATCATAATACCAATCTTAAAAAAGAAAAATTAATGTCTGTTGATGCCGTGTTATTAAAAGCAAAAGAAGCTAAAGAACAGGGCGCTAGTAGATTTTGTATGGGTGCTGGTTGGAGGTGTCCACCTGATAAGTCTATGCATGAGCTGACAGATATGATTAAAGGCGTTAAAGAGATGGGCTTAGAGACATGCATGACACTTGGTATGCTTACATCTCAACAGGCAGAAACATTAAAAGATGCTGGCCTTGATTATTATAATCATAATATTGATACCTCACCTAGTTATTATGAAAAAGTTGTTAGCACTAGAAAATTTAGCGATAGATTGGAAACACTAGAAAATGTGCGTAATGCGGGTATTAATGTTTGTTGTGGTGGGATTGTTGGTTTAGGAGAGTCACAGGAAGATCGCATAGAATTTTTATATACTCTAGCTAATCTTGAAACTCCTCCAGAAAGTGTTCCTATCAATCGGTTAATTCCAGTTGCAGGAACTCCTTTAGCAAAAGCAAATCCTGTTGAAGGAATTGAGTTGGTAAGAACAATAGCGACTGCTAGAATCTTAATGCCTAAAAGCGCTATTCGCTTGACAGCAGGCAGAACAGAAATGAGTGATGAGCTACAGACATTAGCATTTTTTGCCGGTGCTAATTCAATATTTATTGGTGATACTTTATTAACAGAGGCAAATCCAGGTCATGAGAAAGATAGTTTATTGCTCAGTAAATTAGGTGTCGTTGCTGAAGGATAATTTATGCATGACAAGGACTGGATGGAGGAAGCATACCTATTAGCTAAAAAATCATTTGCTATTGGGGAAGTTCCAGTTGGTTCGGTAATTATCAATGATGAAGGTAAATTAGTTGGTTGTGGTTTTAACCAAATGGTTACAAACCATGACCCAACTGCTCATGCAGAAATAGCTGCAATTCGACAAGCGGCTCAAAAAGTGCAAAATTATAGATTAGAAGGCGCGACTTTATATACAACCCTTGAGCCTTGTTGTATGTGTGCTGGGGCAATTGTCCATTCCAGAATAAAAAGATTAATTTTCGCAACAAGGGATTTAAAATCTGGCGCAGCTGGATCAGTATACAATCTTATGGGCGGATTCCCATTAAATCACAAAGTGCAGATTGACGAAGGAATTTTGCAAGAAAAGTCAGCAAAATTATTAGAGGATTTTTTTAGAATACGTAGAATTTAGGCTATCTTGAAATGTAAAATCAATTTAGATGCATAAACCTAGAAAAAGCAGTTGAGCTCTACTACGAATGCCTACTGCACTGAATTTTAAAGATTTTTTCATGTTTTTTTAACTCACCATAGTGGTGACTATGCCTTCGTCAAAAAAACATGAAAAAATCCTTAAAATTCAGTGCAGTAGGCATTCTCGCTACGATCCCAACTGCTTTTTCTAGGATAAACCACGGATTAATTAGTTCTTATTAGAGATTTATTAAAAAAAATAAGATAATATAGTTTATAAATTTCTAAATAATTGAGTGGATAGATGGTAACTGATACTAATATTCCTAATGATGATCAAGAAAATAATAAATCCAATCTTGCGGAAAATGATTCTGACTCTCTTAAAAACACACCTATTTCTGACGACAATTATCAAGATGCCAGTTCAGAAATAGATGAATCTCAAGATTATGATGAGGATTTATTTAAAATCCCTGATGATATTGAAATGTTTGATGAAATCGCAGGAATTTATCAAATTTGGGGAAATTGGGCTTATTTTGAGTTGACAATTTTAATCCCGCATTTAAGTGAGAATATCCCAGTTAAAATAATTCAGCCAGAACTTATTCCTAATACAACTGACCATGAATTTGTTTATCCTATCTTTGATTACGGAAATAGACTTTCAGCTTCTAAAGGAAGCGAAATGTACTCAGTTGGAATGTCTATGTGTAAGTTTTATTACACTATAGAAAAAATGATAGCAATTCTTATCGAGAAAATTGTGGCTGGAGGTATTACAGATACTGATATGGAATGTCAAGTGGCATTTGATGGGCATCAGCTCGGTCAAAGGAAGGCTTTTGAGTCTATTATCAATCTTAACTATAATGTTGTTGTTTCTAACTTTGACCCAGGCGAATGGGGTGAGAAATACTTAGCATCAATCAAATTACTTGCTGAAAAAGATTATGGATATCCACCTGAAGCCCCTAGAGACGTATATAAGCGTCATGTTGGATCAACTCCTGGTAAGTCTTCAACAAGATAACTATAATGTCAACAGCCCCTCACAGGCACACTGCCATTAAGTTAAGAGTTAAGTTGTTGATTTTAAATTCAAAAAACATGTTTTCTCGTCCTTTTTTGAAAATTAAAT
>MHBB01000136.1 GCA_001803185.1 Legionellales bacterium RIFCSPHIGHO2_12_FULL_35_11 | reverse complement strand
ACCGGATCAACAAGACATAAACCTAATGGTAGGTGTGAGTTAGAATCTAACACCAACTTATTTAATACAAGATTAGCTTGGTCCTTCATTTCATTTTCAATTTTTCGTCTTTCTATATTTAATTCATCGAGTTGACTCGCGAGTTTTCTAGCAATTGCTAAATCTTGGCTTAATAAGCACTCTATTCCAAGAGACATATCATCTAATCTGCCGGCAGCATTTAATCTAGGAGCAATTGCAAATCCTAAGTCACTTGCTTGAAGACTAGAGTAATCTCTTTTAGCAACCTCTAACAAAGCTTGAATCCCTGGTCTAGATTGACCATTTTTAATTCTTTGTAAGCCTTGACTAACTAAAATGCGATTATTTTGATCTAATGACACTACGTCTGCAACTGTTCCTAATGCAACTAAATCTAAAAATTGCCCCATATTTGGTAATGGTTGATTATTATTTTCAAACCACTGCTTATTTGCTAAATGTCTTCTTAGAGCCAACATGATATAAAAAATCACTCCAACACCAGCAATTGATTTACTTAAAAACCGACAATTTTTTTGATTTGGATTAACAATTGCACATGCATCTGGCAACTCATCTGCCGGTAAATGATGATCTGTAATTAAAACATCTATCTGCAGTTCGTTTGCTAAAGATACTCCATCAATGCTAGCAATCCCATTATCTACTGTAATAATTAGATCTGGCTGCATTTTTTTTGCAACTTGAACAATTGCTGGAGTTAGCCCATAGCCATATTCAAATCTATTTGGCACCAAATATTGTACTCTGTTAGCTCCAAAAGTTTTTAATGCAGATACAGCTAATGCAGTTGAGGTAGCTCCATCTACATCAAAATCGCCAATAATTAAAATATTCTCATCATTTAGTAAGGCTCTTTCCAATCTAACGCATGCTTTATCAATATCTTTAAAATCCAGAAATGGCAATAAAGAATTAAAACTATTATCTAATTCCTCCTTTGAATTAATTCCTCGCAAAGCATAAATCCTCTGCAATACAGGATGAACTCCCGTGATAACTTGATGATTATTTTTAATTTTTTTTTGAATAATTTGCATAAAATTTCCTAACTAAAAATTCTTTTAAACCACATTTCATGCCTTATCTTATAAGCAATATTGTTCCAATACCAACTTTGATGTTTATTTATTAGTTTATTTGAAATTTTGTTTAAAATATTCGCGTTTTGACTGATAACAATATCTTGTCGATTGAACTTTTTGATACTAGAACTATCCACAATATTTTTGGATATAATTTTAGCAATTCTGCTACTATCTTCATCGCAAACCACTATTTTTTTAGTTGTTGGGGTATTTAATTTTCCGTCACCCCAAACCCAAAAACCATTAATTGGAATTGGTAATTTTTTATTTAAATAATTATTACTTAAAAACATCTGACTTTCAGTCATAAATTTTGCCCAAAACATTGAGTTATCTAGCTTTTCTAATGCTGTCATTATTGACTTATTTAATAATTGATAAACGGATTTTGAATTGATAGATAAATGATCTTTAACTTGTATCAACCATGTGTAAGGATTGTGATAATGAACCTTAATATCTTCGCCAAAAATAAACTTTTCTAACTCCATAAACCACGCTTCGCCTTGCGATTCAGAGAGTAAAAACTCATGCCCCACCCTTAACAGCAAAGCATCATTATGAGTTGCTTGCCAATGGATTGGAGAGATTACTAACCATTCACCAGATAATTTATGAAACTTTTGTAATAATTTGGCAACAGGGGGAAAATTTCTATCATATTCAAAACATGACAAAATATTGATTATAAAATCACTCTGTGATGCCAAAAATAAACTATTGCTAGGCATCTCACTAATAACATCGTTAACTATTATTTGCATTACAACATTTTTAATAAATGGTAAAATGTTCTAAGTATAAATTAATAATCATTAAAACACTATGGAAATTATCCTTGAAGCAGTAGCAAAATATTCCATTCAATCTTACGATAAAAATAGCATTACAATAGATAACAAAGCTTACACATCAAGCATCTTTGTTTCAGCACAAGGAGTTGAAATTAATTGGGATATTTCTTCTATAAATGAACTATCTGAAAGTAAAATTGCACCGTTATCAAAATTAAATCCAGAAGTAATAATAATTGGGCATAATAAACCAGATTTGTTTATACCCACAGAAATTATTGCTAAATTATCGCAAGAAAAAATAGGTATAGAATGTATGTCAATTGGCGCGGCTAGCAGGACTTTTAATGTTTTATTATCAGAGCTTCGCAATGTTGTAATTGGTTTTATAATTTTTTCTGATAAATTACTCGATTATGACACTCCTATTTGAGTTTATTAATTTTTGGATAAATCATTATATTTAATTTAACCTCTAGTGTCAGATCAAGCTAATAAATAAAAATCCATAGACTACATTTATTGCTTACGAATTTTATTATGTTTTTCATCAGAATCTTCATCAGAATCTTCATCAGAATCTTCATCAGAATCTTCATCGTAATCTTCATCAAAATCTTCATCAGAACAAATAGTCTCAGCATCCTCCATATCACATTCTTTATTTAGTTCATCTGAATCTAATGTTTCATTATCTTCATTTTCACTCCATGACATTACATCTGTTTCCCCTTGTGAGCTTGATTCTAATGTTTTATTATCATCTAAATTTTCATTATTAACTTCTGAGTTTTTCATTTTATTTTGAGTTACATTAGTAAACCTTCCTAATTGTTTTAAAATATTAAAATGACTATCTTTCTCATTTAAATCTACACTATAATCCATTTGCGACTCTACCTCTGCTTTTGGGATACAAGATATTGGACCAGAAATTATTACCTCCGCTCCATGATCAGGAGTATTTTGAAAAATAATATCTGTATTTGGTTGAGAACTAAAATCATAAAATTTGGTATGCGTTTTATTAGGATGTAAATCATAACCATAATTTACTTTAGCAAATAGTTGCCTTAGACCTAATCCCTGACCGCCGAAATACCAAAAAGTTGATTCAGATAATTTATTAACAGATGGTGAGGGCAAAAGTTCACCCCTGCGCTTAACTTCATTAAAGTTTGCTAAATAGCTTTCAGGAAATCCACCGGCATTATCTGTTATGGTTAACTTTACTGTGCTTTCATTTATTGCCAATCTGAAAGACATCCTTAAAATTACATCTGACTCTATTGGCGATTTTAATGAATTTGCAATTAATGAATCCATACTATTTTTAATAAGCTCAACCATGCTATTATCCATACTTTCGATGACTAATGGCCTATCACCAGAAATTGAAAATATTTCATCTCCTATATCCTCAATCTGCATAGAATTTTTTGAATCTTTAAGTGCAAGCAATATATCTCCCAATAATAATGCACCATTCATATTATCTAATAAATGCGCTACAAATTGTTTTTGAATCCTTATGGAATTTTCTGCTTCAACTATTTTTGCATTCTCTTCTTTAGAACTACCATTTTTCAGTGCTTGATAATTTTTTATTGCAGCTAAATAAGCAGTTAAATCCAAAGTTAACTCTGCTCCTGGTATTTCATCCGCTGAATTTTCACTAATTATAAACTTAAGTTTTTGCTCATAAGGATCTATCATAATAAGCTCACATATTTATAATAACTCATTGTATAATTATAGTATATTTTGATTACTATCGTTTCAAACAATACAATTACAATTTGAATTTTAAAAATATATAATTTTATGCTTTTTCTAAGAACTTTACCCAAGCATAGATAATCCTAGAAAAAGCAGCTGAGCCCTGCAAGAAGTCTAATTAACCAACCAGATTTAACAAACAAAACCCCTGGTCATTATTACTCAAAAATCCGGCTATAAGATGATTATTTTTAAAGTTATCGGATAGCTCCAAGTTCATTTTAGGGATACTAACCTGAATCATCCAAGATTCGTTGTTGATTTTATCAGTTTTTATAAACTGAGAAATTGTACTTGCTAGACCGGTTGCATCATAATATCCAGCTGTAGAATCTTGTAGTTCTTCATCAGCCATGACATTCATTGAATACATCCCTCTCCCATCATTAAATGTACATAGTAAACCATTAATCTGCTCATCAACACTATTAGATGAAAACCAAATTTGTCTAAACCAAACACTTTTAGCGGTTACAAATTGCTCATCCGTATCCCCCTTAATATTGCCATTTAACTGGCCAACTTGTGAAACAAAAAATGAAGTTCCATTTTGCAATTTTTTTGTCACAGGATGATTATCTGCACTATCTAACATACCTACTTTAAAATTAAAACCAGTCTTATTTTGATTTTTTATTCCAAATATCCAATTATTTGTAATCTTGCTAAATCTTAAAAAAACACGGCCTATCTCCCACTTATAATTATCTGGTTCATCAATTTTAGTACTACTATCCTCTTGAAAAACTATATTTTTGGTTTGTACATCAAATAAAGCGACCGTTGCATGAAAATCTTTATCATTTCTTTCAACTTGAAAAAAATAATCATAAACATCACCTGACTCACTTTCAACCATACCTAAAAACACCCAGCTAGCATGCTTTGCATCAGTTGGTAAGAAGCTTGTATTTTTCGTACTAATATCATCAGAAAAACAAGTAAATGAAACCACTAGGCAAAATAGAATTATTACTCTTAAAGAATTTTTTATATTTAGCACTTAAATAATCTCCAAAAATCCCGCCAAAAATCTTCATTTAAAACTGCATCTACTTGCAAAAAATACATTTTTTCTGTCGCAAAATCAGTACATTTTACGGCATCTTTTTCTGTCATTATTATGTTGGTTTCTATTTCAGAAAAATCTGTTAGCCGAAAGATATGATGATCTCTAAAATAATATTCTTTACACTTTAATCCTAAACCATATAATAAAGCAAAAAATCTTTTAGGATTACCAATACCAGCTACAGCAGAAACTGGACTCTCTAACCTTTCGATACTTATTTGACTATTATCAAGAATTTTTATTAAATTTCCAGGACGCAATTCTAGATTATAAGAATCTGGTAATTTAACCTCTGAATCGCCATTAACAACCACAAAATCAACTTTTTTTAATCTACTAGGTCTTTCACGTAATGGCCCGGCAGGTAAACAGCAACCATTACCAAACATCCGCCCACCATCCACAACAGCAATTTCTAGTTTTCTAGATAAAGCATAATGCTGCAATCCATCATCACTAATTATTACATCAACTACATGATTATTTAATAAAAACTCTACTGCTCTTGGACGATTGGGATCTATTATCACTGGAGAATTAGTTCGTTTAGTTAGTAAAAGTGGTTCGTCGCCAACCAAACTTGCAGCATCAGTTGGCTTAACCTCATATGGAAAATCACGAACTTTACAGCCATACCCGCGACTAACTATCCCAACTTTATAGCCATGCTTAATTAGTTCATTGCTAAGAGCTATAACAACAGGAGTCTTTCCAACACCGCCAACAGAAATATTTCCTACCACTATTACTGGGATATCAAAGGATTTCCTGTAAAAAATTTGCAAATATTTTCGTCTTATAAAAAAAATAGCTTGATAAATTAAAGAAAATGGCCACAAAATAAAGCGCGCGGCATTCTTCTCATACCAAAGCTTTTCAAGTAATTTAGTTTGAAAAAAATTTTGCATTTTTAATATTAAACCTTATATAAGGAGCCGTCTCCTAAGCAAAATTATTATCCTAGAAAAAGCAGTTGAGCTCTACTATGAATGCCTACTGCGCTGAATTTTAAAGATTTTTTCATGTTTTTTTAACTCACCATAGTGGTGACTATGCCTTCGTCAAAAAAACATGAAAAAATCTTTAAAATTCAGCACATTAGTCATTCTCGCTACGATCCCAACTGCTTTTTCTAGGATTATGCAAAAACATGCTCATCTTTAATATCAGAAATATTTTGCACCTGATACAAGTTTGTATAATATCCATTTTTATCAATAAGCTCAGAATGCGTCCCAACTTCAACAATTCGACCATCCCGCATTACAATAATCTTATCAGCATTTTTAATAGTTGATAATCTATGAGCAATGACTAATGTTGTACGATTTTTCATAACCTCTGTTAAGGCTGCCTGAATAAATCTCTCAGACTCATTATCTAACGCAGATGTTGCCTCATCTAAAATTAAAATAGGTGCGTCTTTTAAAATAGCCCTAGCAATAGCAATTCTTTGTCTTTGCCCACCTGAAAGTAAAATACCATTTTCACCGACCATCGTATCATAACCATCTTCAAGTTTATTGATGAATTCATCTGCGTACGCTAAATTAGCTGCGGCAATAACTTGCTCTCGGCTGGCATTAAAACATCCATAAGCAATATTATTTGCTAATGTATCGTTAAATAATGTTACACTTTGTGTAACTACAGCAAATAGGCGTCTTAAACTATCGAGGGATACTTGTTTTGTATCAATGCCATTAATACTAATTTTTCCTAGTGAAATATCATAAAAACGCGGCAATAGACTTGCTATAGTTGATTTACCACTCCCAGAATGCCCAACCAATGCCGCTGTTTCTCCTGCCTTAATTTGAAAATTAATATCAGTAAGAACTTGCCTGCCAGATCTATAAGAAAAAGATACGTTCTGAAATGCAATCTCACATAATTTGTCATATGAAAGCTCATCACCTGTAGTACTTTCTGGATTATTATCTAATAAAATAAAAACACTCTCAGCACCAGCTAATCCACGCTGAATTGTTGCATTAAGAGTAGTAAGAGTTTTCAATGGCTTAATTAGTTGCAGCATTGCAGCAATGATTGCTAAAAATGCCCCTGCTGTCACGACAATTACAGTTGATAATTTTATTGATACAAAAATAATCAGTGAGATCCCTATTGCAATAATTATTTGCACAGAAGATACATTAATAGCTTTACTAACAGCTACTTTCATATCATTACGCCGCGACTCCTCGGTTGCTTTATAAAACTTATCAGTTTCATATTTCTCACCGCCGAATATACGTACCACTTTATAACCATCAATAACTTCAGATGCGATTTCTGTAACTTTACCCATCGTTTTTTGCACTCGATGGCTTATTCTTCTTACTCTTTTATTTGTGAAATTAACAACTAATCCGATAAAAGGAATCGTAATTAAAAACATCAATGACAGTTGCCAACAAATCACCATCATAACTGTCAATAGCCCAATAACCAAACATACATTCTGTACAAAATCTGTTAAAGCATCTGCGCTGACTTGAGCCACTTGCTCGACATCATATAATATTTTAGAAAGCAACTGCCCAGACGTAGCCTCATCATAATAATCTGCCGGTAACTTAATAATATGAGAAAATACTTTTTGGCGTAAAACATTTACAACTGACCGTGCAACCCAAGTCATTGAGTAGCGCCCTAAAGAACATACAAGACCTCTTGCAGAAATTCCAAATAAAATAATCAATGGAATTTTACCTACAAAATCCATATCAATGCTAATTAGCCCTTTATCCAAAAATGGTCTTAGCATGTATGTTAAGCTTGCATCAATTGCAGAGTATACAATATTAGCGACCACCCCTAATAAAAGAACAGGCCAAAATGGTCTTACATACTTTAATAAACGCTTATATAAGGAAAAAGAGTGTGATTTTGGGTCCGTATTTTTAGATTTCATTTAATGATTTTACACAACTTATAATTAAAATTTTTGAATTGTACTACTTATTTGAGAGAAGCGCCATTATAGATAAATACATGGCAGGGTTGTGATTAAAATTCACTAGACCCTAATAATTTAATAGACTAGCTACTAGCAATATTTAAGAAATTAAGCTACAAATAAATTATAATAAAAATTTTCTGATAAACATATGAGATTTTTTAAGATCCTAGCTAGCTCTATACTATTTACCTATTCAATAAATATTTTTGCTGATGATAATTTATATTGTGCGAAAAATCATGCTTATATAGAAGTTGGTATGAATCAATATCAAATTATATCAGCTTGCGGTAAACCTGAAACTATCAAATCTTCAGGTAATGCCGTTGTTCAACAAATTCCAGTTACACAAGTCATGTATACTACTATCAATAAAGGAGCGGTATTTTTTTACCCAGGTATTAACCCATTATACACTATGTTTAGCTTACCCAGTGGTTCAACAGGAAACACAGTGGAAATTGATTTAATCAACAATCAAGTTTCGACAATAAAAGTAAATGGCTCAAGCGCTAATGCTCTTAGCGTTTGCAACAAAGGCAAAGTACAGATTGGTGACTCAATAAATGATATTTATAATGCCTGTGGCCCTCCAGACAATATTAATAACACCTACATTAATAGATCTATACCCAAAAAAGATCATCCTGAAGTTTGGATTTATCCAACGAAAAATTACCAATCTGGATTTACCTTGACATTTGTTGGCGGAATATTACAATCCATAGAACGTGGTAAAAACTAAGGCATTTAATTACATGAGTGAAACAATCGATGATTTAACAATAGCATTTACAGAAGATAATATTGAAAAAACTAAAGAGCTTGGGAAATGTATTTTATCAAAAGGCGCATGGACAACTATAATGTTTTGTTACCAAGAATGGGATGCCGCAAGTCAAAATTTCGGCCCCATCAAATACTCAATTAGACGTTATCAGAAGAGAAACGACCAATTTTGGCAGAAATCCAAATTTAATATTTCAAGCGAAGCTCAAGCTAAAAAAATTATTGAAACTCTTAGCGAATGGCTAGAAAATCCGCCAACTACCTAACTTTTCGCATAAAGTACAAACCTAATAATGCAAAAAATATTGTAGGTGCAATTGCTGCAAATACAGCTGGAAATTGATAAATTTGACTTAGAGATCCTAAAAATCTGTTTGCAATATAAAATCCAAATCCAGTAGTTGCACCTAATAATAATTTGGATCCCATAGTTGAGGAACGAAGTGGGCCAAAAATAAACGGTATAGCCAGCAGCATCATGACAATTATTGTAAATGGCTGAGTTATTCTCTGCCAATAAGCCAACTTATAACCTTGTATGCTTTGATGAGAATTAGCTTGATTTTTTAGATATTGATTAAGCTCAGGGAACGTCATCTCATTGGCTTCATTAGTACTCATATCTAGCATACGAGGATTAATATAAACATCCCATGCCATTTCATCTATATTTGTTGTCTTAGTATGATTATCACCTATGTCAGTCTGTGCAACACCATACGCTTGCCAATTCTTATTATACTTTAAAGAATTAATGTGTCTTAAAAAAACCAAGTTATTATTGTCATCAAAGTTAAATTGACTTACGTCTTGAATTTGATTATCTGGTAAAACCTTAGCAATATTTATAAAATTATTTTTATATCTAAACCAAGTCCCATGCGAAGTTCGCAAACTCTGTCCTGCTGTTACAGCCTGCATTTTATTATTATTTCCTAACAATACCAACTTTGGTAAAAAAACTTCGCTCAATACTGTGGCGATTAAAATTAAAATAACAGCTACCTTTAGAACAACCAAAGTAATTTGCCCAATTGACATACAGGCAGATCTAGCGACCACTAACTCATTATTACTAGCCAAAACTCCTAAGCCAATTAAGCAGCCAAGTAAACTTGCCATAGGAAAAAATAAATATACCTGATAAGGCATATTAAAAATCACAAAACTAAGCGCTTGAATTATTCCATAATCTCCTTTACCTAAATCTCCTAATTCATTAACAAATAAAATAAATATCTGTAGCCCTGTAAGCATGCAAATAACTAAAAAGATAGCTGCCATTACTGTTTTAGCTATATATTTTTCAATAAGAATCATGTTAGGCTCCGGTTTCGAAAAATCAACCAAATCCCTATCGATGCAACGACGATATGCAACCACCACATTCCAAGCCAAATCGGGATAGTCCCAGCAATTATCCAATCTCTAGCGATAAACATAAAATTTGCATACAGTACACATAAGACAATAGCTGGTAGTAACTTAGCATATTTCCCTGCTCTAGGATTAACTCTGCTAAGTGATAATCCTACTAATGTCAATGGAATTACCATAAGAGGAATGGAAATTCGCCATTGTAATTCAGCTGCTTTTTTTAAGTTATGATTATTAAATGGCCATAAGCTTTTAAATGGGACAGTACGAATATCGTTTTTCACAACAACATTTGGATTAGGCAATCTAGCTCGATAAGCCTTAAAAGTAGCTATTTGCATATTTGCCTTTCCTGGAATACCCTGATATTTTTTCCCATCTTCCAATACCAAATAATCATTAGAAAATTTTTGCGATTCATTATAGTCTAAGATCTTCTTCTGAATGTTTCCATCTGCTGGATTTGACATTTTATTATCTGAAAAACTTTCAATTTTAGCTGTATTCGCCCACAAAATGTCCCACATGTTTTTTCCATCTTTATTTGTAGCGCGTGCTAAAAATATATTTTTTGCTTTGGTATGTTTACTATTCATTGATTCAACATAGAAAACATCTTTACTTCCAGAAATAGTGCGGAATCTTCCTGGAACGATTGTTTGAATAAGAGTTTTAATACCTGATGTTTGTAAAAGTTTAGCTCTTTTATAAGCGATGCCTGGATTATTAGATATCATTAATGCTGTAATTATACCTACGACCAAAGCCATAATTAAACTATAAGCTAATAACTGTCCCTGACCAAATCCGCACGCCCGCATCACTGTCATTTCACTATCGGCATAAAGTCTGCCATAAGCCAAAAGAAGCGAAAAATAAAAACCTAATGGTAATAGTAAACTTAGTAAATTAGGTAATTCTAATGCCATCAACTGCATCACTAACATTCCAGGAATAATACCACTTGCCGCGCGATTTAAATATATCACGACTTGATTACTCATGAAGATCAAAAGCAAAATGCTTGTTAATGCAATTAAAGTTAAAAAAACTTCTTTGGCTAAATACCTAAATATTAACACTTTAAATACTTCCTTTCCTAAATATCATTAGCTAGAAATCAGAAGCTAATACTACCATGTAAGTTGCTTCAAATGATATACCAAAAGTGCGTCTAGAAAGGTCAATACTAACCTCATGAAACATAAAAATCGTCTTTGCGGCGTTAGCGAAGCAAATGAATCTACGATTGAAATTCTATCAATTGCTTCGCAACGACACGTATTTTAATTACGTGCGCAAGTCCTATACTGGACTTTATGACTTTTTCAAAAAGCACTAAAAATTGTCGTCTTTGCAAACAAAGTGATTAACCACGAGTTCCAATAAATTCATCATCAAAATAACGCTTAAGTTTAGTGCGTAAAGTTCCACGACTAACACCAAGTACTCTTGCAGCTTTAGATTGATTGTAACGAGTCATTTCCATTACAGTTCTAAATAAAGGCGCTTCTATTTCTTCAATTATTAGTTCATATAAGTTTAAATTTGCATTTTTATTCTGAGCAGAACTTAAATAGTTCTTTACAGATGCAATTACCTGACCAGAAAGAGTTTCACTCTTTGCGCTTATTTCTTGTACTATTGCACTCATTTTTTCTCCAATTTTAATTTTTAACAATACATATTATGCTTTCATCAAGGCTATTTTAATTTGCTGAATATATGGGATGTTTTTATAACAGGTAAACACCATGGACAACATGGTACCAAATATCTCAAACTATGTAAACATTGAATTAATGATATTCACAAAAAGTTTAGAAATTCCTGCCTATCTGGCAACTGGATAGGCGAGTAGAAATTGTTTAACTTTCTACAGTAAAACTCTCTCCGCACCCACATTGACCAGTTTGATTTGGATTTTTGAATGTAAATTTATGATTTATACCTTGCTTTTCATAATCAATTATTACACCTTTTAGAAAAGAAAGGCTTTTTTTGTCAACACTGATAAAAAAATCGTCTTGCAGTTCTTCTGTTAGATCGCTTGAATTCCTTTCATCTATATAATCCAACACATAGGAAAGACCTGAGCACCCAGTTTTTTTTACTGAAATACGTAGACCAGATAGATTATTTGCGGATAAATATGACAAAACACGCTTACGAGCAACTTCTGTAAACTGTACGACTGGTGAATTATCAGCAACATGTTTTTCCACAATACTCATTAGAAAATCCTAAATGTTATATTTAGACCATAAATAAACATTATACAAAAAAAATATCCTTGTAGCTACTACCTAGCATGAGTATAATCTTTGCAATCAAGCAAAATGAGGGAGTCATGAGCAAAAAACCATATATTCTAGTCTTATACTATTCAAAAACTGGATCAGTCAGTAATCTTGCTAAACATATTGCTCGTGGAGTTGAGCATGTTAATGGTATAGAAGCTAGATTAAGAACTGTGCCATCTGTTTCATCTAATTGTGAAAAAACAGAAAATGAAATACCTGATACAGGTGCTCCATATGCTAGTTACGATGATTTAAAAAATTGCGCTGGATTAGCATTAGGGAGCCCAACAAGATTCGGCAATATGTCGGCTCCGCTTAAGTATTTTCTCGATGGTACAAGTGAGTTATGGATAAATGGAAGTCTTGTTGGTAAACCGGCCTGTGTATTTTCTTCCAGCGCAAGTATGCATGGAGGACAAGAAACAACATTATATAGCATGATGTTACCACTTTTGCATCATGGAATGCTTATTTTAGGATTACCATTTACTGAACCTGATTTAAGTACAACAAAAACAGGCGGAACTCCTTATGGAATTACTCATGTTGCTGGAATCAATAATGACACAAACCTGAGTGATAGCGAGTTAAACTTAGCTAAAAAATTAGGTATACGTTTAGCTGAAACAACATTAAAACTACAGAATTTTTTATGAAAATAATTTCGTTTAATGCAAACGGTATCAGATCAGCCGCGCAAAAAGGTTTTTATACTTGGCTTGAAAAACAACATGCTGATTTTGTTTGTATACAGGAAACAAAAGCACAAAAACATCAGCTAGAAGGTAATGCAGATTTTTTTCCATTAAATTACCACTGCGAATACTATGACGCTATCAAAAAGGGTTACAGTGGTGTTGCAATCTACGCTAAAGAAAAACCAATCAAAATTACCAAAGGATTTGGTTTTGATATCTGTGACACAGAAGGAAGATTTATTCAATTTGATTACGATAAATTCAGCGTTATTTCTTTATATTTGCCATCTGGTACTACTGGGGATGCAAGACAAGAGATTAAATTTGAATTTTTGGACAAATTTGCAAGTCATCTTATTAAATTACGTGACGCTGGCCAAGAGCTTATCATTTGTGGTGATTATAATATTGCTCATAAAAATATAGATATAAAAAATTGGCGCACTAATCAAAATAACTCCGGATTTCTCAAAGAAGAAAGAGCTTGGCTTGATAATCTATTTGGCCCAATGGGATACACGGATGCCTTTCGTGTTATTAATAATAAAGAGCATCAATACACTTGGTGGTCTAACAGATCCAATGCTTGGGAAAATAATGTTGGCTGGCGGATTGATTATCAAGTAATTACGCCAAGCTTTATAGATAAAGTACATTCAGCTGAAATTTATCGTGAAATAAAGTTTTCAGATCACGCTCCTTTAATTATAACTTACAGAAATGCATATGAATAAACCAATTAGACTCGCAAGCTGGAATGTAAACTCATTAAGTATTCGATTGGAACAGGTTTTATCTTTATTAGACAATGAAAATATAGATATTCTGGCTCTGCAAGAAACAAAGATTATTGATGAAAAATTTCCACTAAATGATTTTACGACTCGTGGATTTCATGTTAGTTTCTCTGGGCAAAAAACATATAACGGTGTAGCGACAATAAGCCGCGAACCTCTTTTAGATACAATTACAGACTTACCTTTTTTTATAGACTCTCAAAGAAGAATATTAGCCGCCACAATTGGAAAGCTTCGCTTAATCAATTTATATGTGCCAAATGGTAGTTCGGTAGAGTCAGAAAAATATCAATATAAATTAAATTGGCTTGAAAATATCACTAAATTTATTAATGAAGAAAAAAATAAATATCCATCATTAGCCGTAGTTGGGGATTTTAACATCGCACCTGAAGACAGAGATGTCCATGATATTAATGAATGGCAAGGTCAGGTATTAGTAAGTGAACCGGAAAGAAAAGCTTTAGAAAAAATTTTAGCACTTGGATTACACGATAGTTTTCGCAAATTTCCTCAAGAAAAGGATTCATTTAGTTGGTGGGATTATCGAGCGGCAAATTTTAGACGTAATCGCGGATTAAGGATAGACTTAATTTTATTAAGTACTCCTGTCTTAGAAAAATGTTCTAACAGCGAGATAGCAAAAGAATTTCGTAAATTAGATAGACCTTCAGATCATGCGCCAGTTATAGTTACAATTAAGGGAGATCCCTAATAACTAGGGTCGATTTGTATTGGTTGTGGAATGGACTTGCGCCACCAATGGCATTCGCTTAAGAAAATAGAATGTTTTAATTTTCGTCGTTAAGAGCACAGCGAAGCAGATCGATCCTTGAGCATAAATATGCTCTTACAATTGCTTCGCTAACACTCGCAATGACGGCATGTATTCCTTTATGTTTACATTGTAAACTATTCATGCGTAGGCCATGGTACAATCCCGCGCATCAAGCGCGGAAAGTTGGCTCTTGTATCAACACACCACAATGAAATGCTTTTTCTAGGTTTATAAGAATAAAATTTAATACCAACTACTATAAGTATAACTTGCATCATAACCACAAGTATTACAAGTACTGCAAGAATTACAAGTATTACAAGTTGTTGTAAATGTTGAATCTGCATTGCATAAATCATCTGTACAGCAACCAGTTAAAATTATAAACGGTATTAAAAATAGTAAGGATAAAATAACCCTCTTCATATTTACTTCCTTGTTTATTAACATGTAAATTAAGTATACATCATGGTTATTTTTTTTCAAAATCAACCAGGCTTTTTCTAGGATTATAAAATCACAGCCACAGCCCAATAAAACTATTGTCTATCGATTAAAAAAATGTATAATGACTTCCTAGTATAATCCTAGAAAAAGCAGTTGAGCTCTACTACGAATGCCTACTGCACTGAATTTTAAAGATTTTTTATGTTTTTTTAACTCACCATAGTGGTAAAAATCCATGTTTTTTGGCCAAGATGGAAAACTTTAAACAGGTTCTAAAGCGGAGCTTCCTCTCCTCTACCTAGCAGTATTCCATATATTTTAAAGACCTTTACCGAGCTACTTTTTATGATAGAGTTTAAAGGAATATATAAATCATTTGCTTCGCATAACGCGCTTATTAATATTAATTTATTCATTCAAGAAGGCGAAATTTTTGGTATCATTGGAAAAAGTGGTGCTGGCAAGTCGACCTTATTGCGCTGTATAAATTTACTTGAGAAACCAGATAATGGCGAAATTATAATTGATAACGCTAATCTTCATAAACTGAATACAAAAGATCTAAGAAATGCTCGCCATAAAATAGGCATGATTTTCCAACAATTTAATTTACTAAACTCCAAAACAGTTTTTGATAACATAGCTCTTCCACTGCGAATTCAAGGGATATCTGAAGATATAATAACTAATAAAGTCGATGAGTTACTTGATTTAGTAGAGCTAACCGATAAAAAAAATTCTTACCCAAATAAATTAAGTGGTGGACAAAAACAACGTGTCGCGATTGCGAGAGCATTAAGCTGCTCTCCTAAAATTTTATTATGCGATGAAGCAACCTCTGCTCTAGACCCAGAAACTACCGATTCAATTTTGGATTTATTAAAAAAAATCAATCAAGTATTTGGCATAACAATAGTTCTTATTACGCATGAAATGGAGGCGGTAAAACGTATATGTCATAGATTAAGTTTAATGAAAAAAGGCAAAATAATTGAAACAATATCTCTAAACTCAGTTTTCAAAAAAAAAGACAGCATAGCTCGTGAAATGCTGTACAAGCAACTAAGCCCACAACTACCTTATGCTATTAGTCATAAATTAATAAAAAATATTACCCAAAAACCAATTATCAAACTACTTTTTGAAGGCGAAGAATCCAAACTACCTTTCATTAGTAAAACTAGTAGAGAATTACATTTGGATATTAATATTCTCTTAGCAAACATAGATAGCTTTGATAATGTCACCTGTGGTGTATTAATTATCGAAATATTTGCAGATCAAAATATTTTGCATAAATTTACAAATCGCTGCGAAGAAGCACGTTTAACTTGGGAAATTTTGGGGTATATCAATGAAAATGATTAATGATCTATTGCTTGCGACAGGTGAAACCATGTATATGGTTATCCTAGGTACTTTCTTTGCAGGTTTACTAGGTTTGCCATTGGGAACTATGCTTTTTACAAGCAAACAAATTAAGCCAAATCGTATTGTCAACAAAATATTATCTGTATTTATCAACTTATCACGATCTATTCCATTTATTATTTTATTGGTTGCATTAATTCCAGTAACAAGAGTAATCGTGGGTACTTCAATTGGCACTAACGCAGCTATAGTCCCTTTAACTCTAGGTGCAGTTCCGTTTTTTGCAAGACTAGTTGATAACATTTATCAAAGCCTTCCTCATGGTTTAATAGAAGCAGGCCACTCCATGGGAGCAACAGCTTTTCAAATGATTATTCACATACTTCTACCTGAAGCAAGACCAGCCCTTTTAAATGCGTTAACAGTAACCGCAATAACTTTAGTAAATTACTCTGCAATGGCTGGCACAGTTGGTGGTGGTGGTTTAGGAGATTTAGCGATAAGATATGGATACCAAAGATTTAATATAGTAATAATGCTTGCAACAGTTGCCATTTTAATCATAATAGTTCAGATGCTACAAATGTTAGGCGATACTTTGGCTAAAAAATACACTAGGATTTAGGGGAGAACATGAAAGTCACTATCAAAAAAAATATTAGACTTTTTTCGAAACTCGCTGCAGAGAGTGAAGTACGAGGAGATGAGGCGCACAGAACCGCAGTGTACACGTCAGTACATGAGGATTCGAGCACTGAATCGACGAAGCAATTCACCTCTGCAGTAGAGTTTCGAAAGAAGTCTATTGTTAAAAAAATAGTTATCAGTCTATTTTCTATCCTAGCATTCGGTTGTAGTAACAAACCATCCCCTGATACTTTGGTTGTTGGAACTATATCTGGCCCTGAAACTGAGCTTGTTGATGTTGCTCAAAAAGTGGCTAAAAAAAGATATAATCTGAATATCAAAATAGTTGAGTTTAGCGACTATAATCTACCAAATGAAGCACTACAAGACGGCACGCTTGATGTTAATGTATATCAGCATCTACCATACCTAGAAGAATCTAAAAAAGCTCATAATTATCAAATTAAAGCTATAGGAAAAACTTTTATATATCCTGCAGGAATATATTCTGATAGATTCAAATCACTTAAAAATTTACCTATGAATCCTATAATTGCTATACCAAATGACCCTAGCAATGAAGTAAGGGCTTTAATACTTCTCGCAAAAGCAAAATTAATTAAATTTCAAAGGAATACAACCCCAAGTATCGCATCGATAATTTCAAATCCTAAACACATCCGTTTTAGAGAGCTTGATGCCGCTCAATTACCTAGAATTTTAGAAGATGTAGATGCAGCTGTAATAAATACTAATTACGCAATTCCAGCTGGCCTGCATCCAACCAGAGACGCACTATTTATTGAAACAAAAGACTCACCTTATGCAAACCTGATCGTAGTAAAGGAAAACGGACAAAAATCCGACAAACTAGCGCTCTTTGTCAAAGCCATGAATTCCCCAGAGGTTGCATCTAAAGCAAATGAACTATTTGGAGACTCTGCTATAGCAGCCTGGTAGAATATGCTCTATTTTTATGCTAAAATACATATAGTTTATGATTACTATTATTTAGGTGTGATATATGTCTAGAAATAAAGATAAAAGATCTATTAGAGAAGAATTCGGTGATAGACTTTTTTCAGTCTCCCAAGCAGCTTATAAACCAATCAAATCCGGTACTAAAGCGGTTGGAGATGCTGCTTCAGCCATAGCAGAAAGTCGCCCAGGTAAAATAGCACAAAAAGGATTATCCCCATTAACCAATCTTTCGTCATTAGGTTATAACATGGGGTTATATGCTATGAGAAATAGTAATGTAATACTGATTGAATATCTAGGTCATGAACTAGAATTTTCAAAAAAAATAAATGAAGAAACAATCGAGTATCTAGACAACCAATTAAAGCAGTATGATAATAGTTACAACTTAGACCGCTTTAAGAATTTAGCTTTTCTTTCAGCTGAAAATATCCGGCAATTAGACTGTGTTAAACATTTTGGTGATGATGGTAATAGAAATGTCGAACCATTAAAAATTAAAGAATTTTCTGAAGTTAGCGACTCTATAAAAGAATGTACTTCGGATCAAATAACTAATTTAGATCTTGTAATTAGTGGTGCAATTCCAAATGAAATAAATAAAATTAAAGGTCCTAATGGAATTGAAGGTAAATTCCTAGAAGTTACTAATAGAATTGCCCAAAATGATTCTGAATTTAGAAGACCAGGACAACTTGAGGTTGTTTTAAATGAGCTGCGCGAACAAACTATATCCGAAATAATAAATGAAAAAACTAGGTTTTCTTCTGAAATACGCAAAAATTTAGAAAATGAATCATCTAAAAAGAACATTGCAGATCAACTCAAGGTAAACAACACTGATCCATTAGTAACTCAATTTATAAATAATATTGTTAAGCACTTTGAAGCAGACTTTGAAAAATCTGAAGCCAAAATTAGGGAATTTTATGCTGGGAAACCTGCTTCAAAAAAAGACGATACAGAAATACCAGAAATCGTTGGTATGAATGAAAAAATTCAAAATGCAAAAACCACATCAACTATTGACTTGCTTAAGAGGATTGAGTTATTGGAAGAGCTAGAAAAAAGAGGGACACCTTTTTTTGCTACCAAATTAACTGGAACTATTAAAAACTATGCAGGAGAAGAAAATAAAGAAGAACAAGAAACTAATTTGCTACGAAACACTTCTCTAGAAGATTTAATAAATAAATTTCAGAAAACAGATCCTGGGGCAGGAAAATCGCATTTTGAATATACATCAAGAACTGGCTCAGTAATTAAGTTTGAGGCAGATGGTGGTAAAACTCTAGAGATGAAAGTCAAACCCCAATGGTTTAAGTCTGATAAAGAATGGTCAAGATGGATCAGAGCTGAGTATGAAGACGTTGCATCTATTATCATTGCAAAACAAAAAGATCAAGATAAACCAACAATTAACTTTTCTCATTACCATCCAAATGATAAAAATCGTAAACTAATGGTCATAGAATCATATAAAGCAGCCAGACGCAAAGGAATTTCACCTGAAAACATAACGATGTCAGTCGGTGGTGGACAAGAAGAAAATAAAGATGATAAAAAGAATTTTCCTAGCATGTCCGCCCCAGAATTACTAAAAAAACTAGGCCTGGAAGATATAGAGGAAGAATTTAAAAACGAGAAGAAAAATCTAGAACAGATAGGAAGCGAAACCATAAATAAAAATCAAAAATCGGATAGTTTAAATAAGGACACTATGAATAATTTAAAATTAAATTCACAGACTACAAATGACTCCTATGAAAAAAATACATCTAAAACACCCACGTCTGATAATGGCAGTGAGTCGCCTCACTGCAATTAAGTTAAGAAAAACACTGTCATTCCCGCGAAGGCGGGAATCTATTTCTAAGCAGGCACAGCGCCACTTTATGGATGGATTCCCGCCTCTTCGCGGGAATGACAAAATCCTTAACTTAATGGCAGTGGTGAGGCGACTGGGGCAATTGTCAACACGCCCTAGTACAACAGAATTAAATCAGCTTCGAGACTACAAAATAACAAATTAATAATTTTAATTCCTAACTATTTTTGCCTGCATCATTAACCCATTGGTATATAGATTATAATCATTCAATCCATAACTGGATTCAAGTTGTTGTCTTATTATCGCTACCTGTTCTTTATCTAATTTATCAAAATCTCCATCTGTAATATTACTTATATGCACAATAGCATAGTCACCTTGTTCCAAAGATAACCCTTTGCTTTCTCCAATATTTGGAATACTAAAAGCTAAATCGTTTATAGAAGTATCTATTCCTGTTGAATCTCTGGAAACTTGATGTGCTTCTTTCCATGCTAATTTTTTATTATCAAAATCTACATCTTTGGTTAAATTTATATGATTCAATAAATTCTCACTAAACTTCAGCGCATCTTCTTTTGCCTTAAGCATAATAAGCTGATTTTTTATACTGGATTTAACATTATCTAATTGCATTGTACTAGCGGAAATATGATCTTTGACTCTAAGTACAACCACACTATCATTATCTAACTGGACAGGCTCACTATTATTTCCTCCGTCCAAAACCTCCTTATTAAATGCTGCGGCTAAAATTTTACTATTTTTTAAAAATTCTGTATCACCACCATTTCTATCAAACATATCAGTATGCTTAATCGGGATATTAAGCGCGCTACTAACTTGATCTAGTGAATCTGGCGTTTGATAACTTAAATCTGTTAATTTCTCCAAACTATCAGTATATTTATTTTGCGCTATATCAGCAGCCATTTGCTCTTTAATAAGTGATTGTACTTCTGAAAATGGTTTTTCAACCGAAGGTTTATATTCTACTAATTTAAATATTTCATATCCTGATTTAGTTTTAATAGGATTAGAAATCTGTCCCACTTCAGTAAAATCTATAAAATATTTATCATATTTTGAATTTCCAGCAACTATCCAAGGTAAAACTCCATCAGCTGATTTTTGATCAGCTGATAATAACTTAATCTTTTCAGAAAATTTATCAGGAAACGACTGAAGTTCTTTAGATAAATCTTGTGCCTTCAAATTTAATTTATCATCATTTTCAGTAGTATTATTACCTTGGGTAGATAACAATATATGCGCAACCTTCCACTTAGCTGGAGTCAGAAAATTTTGCTTATTATCATCGTAATATTGATGCATTTGCTCATCTGTTATAGAAATGGTATTTTTAATCGAATTCATAGAAAGCTGAATATACTCTAAACTTATCTTTTCTGCTGAAAGAAAATCATCTTTATGTTTTGCATAATAGTCTGCTATTTCACTATTAGTAATATTAACCTTATCTATAAATAATGCCGCTGGTATTGTTAGATAACTATAATCACGCTTTTGTAAATATAGCTTTACAAATTTTTCTATTTCGTTAGGTAATACAAATTCTGTGCCAATTAAAGCAAATCTTTGCTGGTTTACTATCATTCCATCCTGAACTTCTTTTTGAAATGACTGCGGAGTATAAAGTGCGCTATGCAAGGCTTGTGAATAACGTAAATTAGAAAAATGACCATTTTCTTGAAATTGCGGTATGCTTGCAATAGCGCTATTTGCTTGTTGCGGATCCACAGAAAAACCGTTACTTTTAGCTGCCTGAACACTTAATAAATTAACTATCATATCATGTAAAACTTGATGCTTTAACTCAGCATCGCTCGAGGCTGTTAATTCATTTGAATCTTGAAATTGCGCTGTTCTTCGAAATTGAACCTCGTAATCTTGTGTTGATATTTCTTGGCCATTAACTTTTGCTTTAGTTGATGATGAGCGACGAGACTGTAAAAAATAATCAAGGCCGAAAAGAGCGAAAGTAATAGTAATTAATATTATAATTACCCAAGCTACAGCACCTTGAATGCGTTCATTTAACTTCTGCAACATAATTAATTATCCTTCATAAGTCTTGCAATATGACAATTAAGTCCTGCCAATACCAGGGCCTGCGCATGAATAGTTTACAATGTAAACATAAAGGAATACATGCCGTCATTGCGAGTGTTAGCGAAGCAATCCAGATCGGCATTCTAATTGAAAATCGATCTGGATTGCTTCACTTCGTTCGCAACGACAGCATAATATTTTTCATGCGTAGGGCCACTGCCATTAAGTTAAGAAAAACACTGCCATTCCCGCGAGGGCGGGAATCTATTTCTAAGCAGGCACAGTGCTACTTTAGGGATAGATTCCCGCCTTCGCGGGAATGACAAAATCCTTAACTTAATGGCAGTGATGCGTAGGCCCTGCTGCCAATACTACATTTAAGCTTGTAATCATACTACAAATAACAACGAGGACAAGTAATTAAGTAAAAAAAATGCGCCTAAAGGCGCATCTAA
>MHBB01000135.1:17869-20581 GCA_001803185.1 Legionellales bacterium RIFCSPHIGHO2_12_FULL_35_11 | reverse complement strand
AGAGCAACGCATGCGCTACTTCACTCCAAGGCAAATAATGAATCATCATTCCAAGACCTGGCAAACAAACAGGGATTTGCTCCACAGACAATGTTTGTAACCATAATTGGCGAACTGCAAAAAAAAAGCCGGCACTCGCAACAACCATTTGCAACACCAGTATTTTTCTTGCCAATGGTGCTTGATGAAAATAAAAACTCATGCAGACTAAGGCAAGCAGTAACACGACACATAATCGTTGCATCAAACACAATGGACAAGGATTTAAATTTAAAACATATTCAAAATAAAACGACATAACGAGTACGGTAGTCGTAACAATCACAAGAAACAATGACCATAAGCGATAATAAGATCTAATCATGGGTAAGCAACAGGTAGTCAATCGTTGTATAAACTCATCGTTAACGGCTCTTTACATTGAGGACATAATACCGGGAAGACTGTTAACTTTCCAGATTTATACGGTAAAATTAGTTCAATTACACATTTTGTATATTTTATGAGACAATGCCCACTTTGATAACCTCAAAAAATCGTCATAATCATACCATTATCACGCACTTAAGGTATAATCCTAAGCTCGTACAAATGGAGTGTTATTGCTTTGCAAAAGGATACTTTGAACAATGAGTGCTGAGAAAGTTGTTGTTATTATTCCTACTTATAATGAAGCACTGGCTATTAAAGAGACTTTACTACAACTTTTTCAAGCGATAGCGCTCATTCCGAATAAGGATATTCACGTACTCGTTTTTGATAGCGCATCAACCGACAACACTCGTGAAATCGTTGTCAAATTACAAGCAAGTTACCCCAAACTGCATTTAAAAACAGAGCTCAAAAAATCAGGTCTGGGTTCAGCGTATTTACAGGCGATGCGCTATGCATTAACCGACCTAGCGGCGGACATTATTTTCGAGTTTGACGCCGACCTCTCGCATCAACCCAAATACATCGCACCCATGCTGGATAAAATAAAAACTCATGATGTGGTTCTTGGCAGCCGTTATGTTCGCGGTGGTAAAATTCCCGCCGATTGGGGATGGCATCGCAAGCTCTTATCGGTACTTGGAAATTACATCGCTCGATTTACACTAACACCCAAGTATAAAGATTTTACCAGTGGCTTTAGGGCAACACGCCGTGAAGCGCTCAGCAAATCCCTTCCTGAGTTATTTTTATCCAATCACTACGCCTATAAATTAGAGCTGTTGTGGTCACTACATAAAAATAAAGCGTCTATTTGTGAACACCCCATCGTGTTTGTTGACAGGACGCGCGGAGCAAGTAAACTACCGGCCAACAGCATTGTTGATTCTCTGCGAGTTCTCTTTGCTTTACGCTTTCAGAGGTTCACTAACTATTTTAAAATGTGCTTAGTTGGTCTTTCCGGTACTGCCATACAGTATCTCATCTATAACCTTTTGCGCCTAAAATTATCGCCCATCAGTGCTATCCAGTTCGCAGTCTTGGGAGCCATGATCAACAACTTCACTCTGAACAACCGCTTTACGTTCAAACAACACTCACTGACTATTCATTCTCAAACAATAAAAACATTGGTTTTGTTTCTTGGCTACTCCTTCTTGATGGTAGGCTTTCAATCTTATTGGCTGTATTTGGGAATAAGCTACTTTGGTCCTGGTTACTTAAAAGAAAACCTCATCCTGATTAGCGGAATAGTCCTTGGATCTGTTTTAAACTACTTTATCTACTCGCACTTTATCTGGCGAAAAAAATCCTAAGTCGTGTGAATACATTATTCAAATTTCAACTCTTCATAAGGCTTCATTTGCACTATCTTATAATAAAAAACTTGGATTTTTCCTTTTCCTCTTTGACTATGAGACCAAATCACTTTCAATGGTGATTTATCAATAACCTCCGCTTTAACATTGAGAATATCAAAATCATCAAGCTCTGTTGTAATTAAAATCAAGGTCTTATTGGAAAGATTTTCCCCATTAAACCAGTATTTATACATTAAACTATTACAATTAAAAATATGACGGCCAACTACTGAGTACACTCTGGGAATTTTCCCCTGCGCTAACAATAGGGCTTGGTAAAAAGATAACTCGCTGCTTATGTTGTACGCATCCAACGGAACAAATAATGGAGCAGCCTTAGTTTTTACTTCCATTTGTCTTGCCACAGCATAAAACTCTGCGGTTAGATCACGCCAAGAAAAATACCTCGTGAGAAATTTTTTTTGTACTGTTTCAGAAATGCCCAAGGTCATTACTGATAATAAACCGACATACAAGAACAAACATACCGCGGCTGTGATAAACCAATTTCTGCGTGGATTTCGGATGCCTGCCTGGTTTGCATGCAGGCTAAGCACCGCATACCAAGGCAATATGGCCAATAGTCCCGGCCCAATCCAATCAAATTTCACTGGGTATTTTAAACTATACATTCCAAAAAAAGCGATCGGTATTAAAGTAAATAATTGCAGAAAACGTTCCGTTTTTATATCGAGTCTTGCGTCTGTCAATTCCTTTTTTAGAACAAGTTGCCCAAATTGCCAAAAACCAACCGGCGTCATAACAAAAAGGACTAATCCAATAAACTTATGCAATGAAAAAGAACTATGAGTGCCAAATCGATGCACCGTTTGAAAAGCAAAAGAAACCCATTCATGTGTTGCATTCCAATAGATAACGGGTGAAAAAAGCAGCAAAGCAATCAACGCAGAGAGATAAG
>MHBB01000135.1:2591-17832 GCA_001803185.1 Legionellales bacterium RIFCSPHIGHO2_12_FULL_35_11 | reverse complement strand
AAAAAATACAGGGAGAACAAGCAGCACAATGGTGTATTTTGAAAGTAAGCCGAGGCCAAACCAAACTCCTACGATAAACCAACATCGAGATTCATCCAGCACCAACGCTCGATAGAGGTAATACAGTGCCGCCGACCAACACACCATAACGGGTGGATCGGGTGTCGTAACTACCGACTGCATAAAGAAAAAAGGTAAAACAGAAAATAGCATGACCGCATATTGTCCCGCGCCACGGGTAATTAACTCAGTCAATTTAAACAGAAAAAGAGCGGTTACCACCCAACAGATAAGAGCCGGCAAATGCACCGTAAATTCGTGGATACCAAATAAAGAAACTGACGCTTTAATGAGCAGTCCCACCATAGGGGGATGATCAAGATAACCGAAATCCAGATGCTCACCGTAATTCCAGTAATACGCCTCCTCAACAAACAAGCCATTCGATCCCATAAAAATTAGGCGTAATATCAGTGAAATTCCAATAATAGCAACGCAATAGGCTAGATGGGTTTCCCTAGCCATCGTTTCTCGAGTGGGAGTACTTTGATTTGCGGCAACAGAACAAAAAAGCCGCTTAGCAACACTTAACCTTTGAACAAGGTTGTCTTTCTTCATTTTCTTATTCAAATTGATATTCAATTAAAAAAAAAAGAGTATATCTCAGGAGTAAGGCATTATACAAAAATAACTTGCAAGAAGGACCACTCCCCCTAAACCCCACAATTTTTTTTTATTAGCTACACTTTACGTATAGGGTTCTAATTTATAGCTAACAGATAAAGGATTATCAAAATGCGAAAACTATCCTGTTTGTTATTATTTTTACTCGTCACCAGCCAGTGTTTTAGCCAATCAATCAATGCAACACGTGAGATTGCTATTACCATCGATGACTTACCTCTTGTTGCCTCAAAAATGGACACGCCCGGCAATCAACAACGTTCCACTGAGCGTTTTACCAAAATAGTCCAGGCTTTTTCAGAAAATAATGTACCCACAACTGGTTTTGTCATTGCCGGAGCCATAGGAAAGGGCCAGTGGGCGTTTATTGAACAATTTAGAGATGCAGGCCTTATGATAGGCAATCACACCTACTCCCACTTTAATTTAAATAATATGAGTGCTGAGAAATACATTGCTGATGTTGACCGCGCTGATAAAAAACTAGCCCCTGTACTGACTACACCCAAATACTTTCGCTATCCCTATCTTGCTGAAGGTAGTAAGCTAACAAAGCCCAAAGTGCTCGCCTATCTTGTTGAGCATCATTACACCATCGCCCCAGTCACAATCGATAGCAAAGACTATCGCTTTAATGAGCAACTTTATCATGTCCCCTATCGAACCCGCGAAGCGTATATCAATAAAATAAAACCCGCTTATCTGGCTTATATTTGGAGTCAAACGCTTAAAGCAGAGCTTCGAGCCAAGGGTCAACCGGTTAAACAGATCCTGTTAATTCATGCCAATTTACTTAATAGCTATGTCTTAGGTGATATTATTCAAATGTACAAGAAAAATGGCTATACATTTATTAGCTTAACCGAAGCCCTTAAAAATCCTGCGCCCGCTCTTAGTTTTCCTGCAATGGAAAATGAGCCAGGGAAAAGCACTGATAGTGCCACCGAATAAGATTGCTATGAAAGAAAATAGGGGCTCACGACAATTCTACTATAATGCTGATAACTGCCCAAACTTTTTTGTAGGCAAAAAATAAATTTATGGTATGGTATTGAGACAAGATCAATTTGTTATTCGATTGAAAGCATCACGCCTTGCAGAGAATGGGGAAAAATTAAAGAATTACTTAGATATGGATTGTCGGTTAGAAAAATAGCAAAAGTTCTGAGATATAGTAGTCATATTGCTATTAATACATATATTAAAAAACGAGCACTTAATCCTCAAAACGCAACATAATATTATCATTAATTTATATCGGAATAGTTTATATGCAGGAGCTAACAGTTTTAAACCAATTTGAGAATCAAGTAAAAAAATATTCGAAAAGCATCGCTTTGGTTTTTGACAATCAAGAAATTACATACAAGACATTAAATGAAAAATCTAATCAATTAGCTAGATACATTCAAAAAATATATAATTTAGAGCAAAAAAAAAAACAATTAAGCCAGAGGTGTTTGATAGGAATTTATTCCGAACGTAGTATAGATATGATAATCGGTATTATAAGCATTCTTAAAACAGGTTGCGCCTACATCCCTTTAGATTTAAAACTTCCAGAAGAACGAATCAAGTTTATACTTAAAGACTCTGCTATAGAATTCGTCCTCACTCAAAGCTCATTGCAAACACAGTTATATAGGGTGGCATCATCGATACATCAAGTAGCTATCGATCAAGCACCCTATTATTTAGAACAAACTAATAAGGTAACTCAATCCATTTTAGGCCAACATTTATTCAGCATCCTTTATACTTCAGGCACTACGGGGCAATCCAAAGGAGTCATGTTATGCCACAATAATGTGTTGCAATTATTTAAGCAAATCGAGCAGAATAACTTCTTCTGCCACACATCAGTTTGGACAATGTTTCATTCTTATGCATTTGATTTTTCAATATGGGAAATGTGGGGAGCATTATTGTATGGCAGTAAATTAGTTATTCCTTCTGAATATGAAACGAAAAGTATAGGTGCATTTTATGATTTATGCGAAAAATATAGAGTCTCTATATTGAGTCAAACCCCGTTGGTTTTTTATAAGTTCATTCAAGAGGCTTTATATCGGCCGCGTACTCTTCAAGATCTAAAGTACATTTTCATAGCAGGAGAAAAACCGAGTGCTTCAAAATTAAAACCATGGTTAGAGAAATATAAAATAGATAAGCCAGAGTTATTTAATTGTTATGGCATTACTGAAACGACGGTGATGTTAACTTTTAAACGATTAAACAATCTGGATCTTTGTTCGGAATCTAACATAGGCAACCCAATTTTAAATACAAAATTTTATATCCTAGACGAGCATTTAAATCCTGTTCCTCAAGGGGTAAGCGGTGAATTGTATGTTAGCGGGCCTGGCGTAGCGTTAGGTTACTTCAATCAACCTGTTTTAACTGCCAAACGCTTCATAGATAATCCGTTTGTAAGCAAAGACGCATGTAATAAGTACGATGATAAAATCTATAAAACAGGAGACCTTGTTCGGTATTTGCCTGATGGTACACTAGAGTTTCTTGGAAGAAATGATTTTCAGATCAAAGTATTAGGATTTAGAGTTGAAATTGGAGAAATTGAACTCGCGCTAAACAGTCATTCAAAAATAAATCAAAGCGTTGTTCTTCTAAAAAACGAATATGAAATGGAATATTTGGTAGGATTTTATAAAGCTGATTTTATGCTTGATCCAGAAGAAATTAAACAATATTTAAGAAAAAAATTACCTGAATACATGATACCTAAGAAATATATACATGTGTTTGAGTTCCCGATCAATTCAAATGGAAAGTTAGATCACGCTGCTTTGTTTTCTCATGAATTACAGGGCTCTTTTTCTCTATGTGTTAATAATGAATTGTTGTCAGTAAAAGTGGATGCCTTAATTGATAATGTTAGCGAGGAGAAGATAAGCAGAACTGAAATTGAATCGTGTGCGACGATTATTGCCAATAAATTATCCGATTTTAATCAAATAAATACTGTATTAATACAAGAATTATCAAGCACGTTAAGTTTGTCTATATTGCTGGCAGCGTGGATTCTTGGAAAACGGGTTGCAATTATTAGTGAAAAGATTAACGGAAGCCAGCTACAAAATATAAGAGAGCTACTCGGGAACCATCTATTCATTTATTACTCAAAGGAACATGAAAATATTAATATTGAAGTCAACAGAGAACAATATGAGTTTATCGAATGGATTCACACAAATAAAACAAATTTCTCGACAAATAATAGATATAATTGGACTGAAAATGAAGTGGCTATTATTCTGTTTACCTCAGGGTCAACAGGGATCCCAAAAGGCGTTTGCCATTCATTACCCTCTTTAATTCGCTCAGTAAGACTCTTTGAATCACATTTTAACATAAAAATCTCGGATACCTTAGCCTGTTTTGCAGAAATTCATACCATGTCAGGGTTTAGAAGTTTGCTTTTCGCACTTATTTTAAAAACCACCGTATTTTTTATTAGTGAACATTGGCCCGCGATCATTAATAAATTACAACGAATTAAACCAACGATTGTTATTTGTGGTCCAGCACTTCTTGAGTTTTTTATAAAGTTTGAAAGAGCTACTTCTTCGTTTCCACTGAGAAATGCAAGAATATTGTGTACGGGAAGTTATTTAGATAAAAAAATTGTCTCAGAAATTTATTCTAGATGGGGCGTACCTGTATTAAATTATTATGGTCTTATTGAAACAGCTGGGATCGTATTTGCAGATAATGACCTCACTTTCGATGATTATCTGCCACCTGCGTGTGCAGGCACAACTTATTGTTTGTTACCTTTTGATGAGCAGAATAATATTTTTTATTTAGGAATTAGATCCCCCAATCTTTTTCTAGGTTATTTGAATGAAATGATTAATAAGCCCGATACATTTAACACCGGCGATCTTGTTTCTTCTCATCCTGAAAATAAGCTTAAAATGCTTGGCAGAGCATCAGGCGCTATTAAAGGTAAGAGTACAAATTGGGTCTATCCATCTTTACTAGAAAAGTGGCTTAAAAATAAAAATGAAGTTATTGATGCGGTCGTTACACTAGCTAATCAATCAAAACATTCACTGTCTGCCTATATTCAAACAAATGAAGAAATAACGTCCTTGATAAATCAATATCTACCCATGATTGCCCTTGAGCTGGGGTCAGATTATTGCTCTATTTCCTGGAATAGTTCTAAAATTGAACGGTCAGTGCTTGGAAAAATCGAAGGTATCATTATGCAGGAGAAAGAATATGTTTGATATTCAATCACTATATAACAATATACAAAAATATGCAGCGAAAAATAGTGTCTTTGCCGAACTTGAATCGGAACAAGTTAGTTATAGAGAATTTTTAATGTTAGTTCAAAAGACATTGTATTTATTGCAGTCTCATCATCTTAATTTAGAAGAACGTATTATTATAGTTAGTAAAAATGACAAAATTAATATTGTTTTGTTTGTAAGTTGCTTATTAGCTGGTATTTGCCCTGTCATATTGTCGGCTGAAACAAAATTAGAAAAGCTATTGTTTTTTATTCAACAAACAAATGCATCTTTATGCTTTATTGACAATGATATTGACATTAATAAATTGGCTCCGATCACTCAAGTAATAGCAATTAGCAACAACATGAAAAAAGCCTTTATTCACAAAATACTTGGCAAAAAACAGCTTCTTGAAGGAACTTATCCGGCTATTCTTGATACGGCCACTGCAATTAATCCTGTACAATCAATTTCACCAAATCAATTAGCCTATATCTTATATACATCTGGTTCTACTGCGAATCCCAAAGGAGTAATGATTACCCATAAAAATCTTTTTGCGCACTTGAGCACATTACAAACGGTTTTTGGCTACGACAATGAATCCATTATATTTAATAATCTTCCTTTATCGCATGCGGACGGAATGATTCATGGACCACTTATTGCACTATTATGCGGTGCTAAACTAGTGCGAACAGAGTCATTTACAATCCAATCTATTGATCCATTTTTAAATATTATATCAAAGCAGAAAGTTTCGCATTTTATTGCCACACCAACGTTATTAAACATAATTAATAAATATGCTAGTTATACAGATTATTTTAATATCCCTAACTTTAAAATGCTTATTTCAACTGCATCAAGATTAGATAAATATTTATGGTCTACATTTCAGACACGTTTTTCCGTGAAAATTTATAATGTATATGGTCTGACAGAAACTGTTAATGGTGGCATATTTTGTGGTCCGGATATCTCCACTTATAAAATAGGAAGTATTGGTAAGCCTGTAGATATGAGAAGCCGCATTATTGATGAGTTTGGGTCAGACGTTAAAGTAGGTGAAATTGGGGAGCTATTACTACAAGGCGATAATGTGACTCCAGGCTATTTTAAAAATCAAATTGCAACACAATTTGCATTTAAAGATCAGTGGTTTTATACAGGGGATTTAGCAAAAATAGATGAGGATGGGTTTATTGAAATTGTGGGAAGGAAAAAAGAAGCCATTGTTTCCGCAGGGTTTCTTATTTATCCTGACGAAATTGTTGAGGTGTTAAAATCTCATCCATTGGTAAAAGATGTTGCAGTGATAGGTTTCCAGAACGAAATAGGAGAAGAAATACCTATTGCTTTTTTAGAACTATTATCATCAATTAATGAAGCTGAATTAAGCCAATATTGCAATCAATATTTAGATAATACAAAAATTCCCAGACATTTTTTATTTGTTGATTCGATTCCTAAGGGAGCTGTTGGAAAACCCATTTTATCTGAATTACAAGTCATGGCGAATGAAAAATTCACCGCTCAAAAAAATCTGCAGATAAGTGAAGAACATTTATTAACGATTGCGTCAAAGGTATTTAATGTCCCTAAAGATAGCCTGACTTTACACTCGGGGATATCCGAGATATTTAGTTGGGACTCACTTGGACATATGAGCCTAATCCAAGCAGTAGAGCATGCTTTTAACCTTAGGTTTACTGGTCGTGATGTGATGCAATTTACCACATTGCGTGATGTATATCACGGCGCGATTAAATCAATGGGATGAAAATGTATCCAAACAACTATGAAAATAGAGCAATCTTATATGTATGGATCATAAGCACTTGTAGTGTTATTACATTTGTATTGATTGCCTATTATTTTCATCCTCAAAAAACACCATCTCAAAAAACCCCATCTCCAGTAAATGGATTACATCAAGAGCGATTGCTTTCGATTAAAGATAATGGTGTCGTTGCTATAGGGACCTCTTTAACTCGATACGCTTTTTTATATGATAAGGCAATGAGTCAATTAAGTGATTATCATGGCATCAGTATGCAATTTATAAGGTTTTCTATTTCTAACGGAACACCAGAGCAATTTTCCGTACTACTGAAACCTATTTTAGCAGCAAATCCTAAATGGGTTTTTATTCAAATTGAACCCTTTATTTGGAACAGCGTACCTCCATCAGTTTTTAATAAAATAGCTTTGCGTGTTCATGATGTCCTACATGACATGAGCCACTACTCAACCAATACCATTCAACAAGATGAGCAAACTGATGATGAGTTGAGACTAGATAAAGTCGCTCATATATTAGATACAAAATTCTTTCATAACTTACCCAATGAACCAAAAATACCACCAATTTTCCATGATTTTCTTATTGCCGCACAAACAAAAGGTATTCATGTTGTATTTCTTCAGATAACACGTTCACAATTAGCTAATGAATTATTAGGTAATAAATACGTCAATAACGAAAATCAAGTTATTCAACAATTTATTCAAGATAATAGGCTCACATTTTGGAAATTTCCCAGCCAACCACTTTATGATTATATCGATGGTGGTCATTTGAATTTAAATGGAAGATTGGTTTTTACAAAATGGTTTCTACGGAAATTTAAACATGCATGAATTGGCCGTCAATAACTTGTCGCTTTTCTTTTTTTTGGGTTTGTGTATAACGACCATTATTTATTTTATTCTGCCACAACGATGGAAATTGGATGGTGTTGCTGTGTGTACGGGTCTATTTTTATGGACAATATCTCCTTTATCCCTTACATGGATCTTAATAAGCACATTAATGACTTGGTATGCATCAAAAATAAAAACCAGTCAAACAAAATACATGGTAATCATTACGAGTCTTCTTTGCTTTGTATTTCTCCTATATCAATTTGTTGAAAACGATACTCATCTTGTATCGCAATCTATTATATTAATAGGCATTGGTTACTACACATGCAGAAATATTCACGTGTTGATAGAACTTTATAAAGGCACAATTTCTTCATTATCGTTGCGACAATATTTGCATTATCAATTATTTCTTCCCGTCATATTAAATGGTCCTATTCATCGATATCATCATTTTGTGCGGCAATGTCAGCGGTGCCATTATTCTTGGGGAAATACATTTGATAGTACCGAGCGAATCTTGTATGGGAGCTTTAAAGTTATTTTTATTGGATCTTACTTATTGAGTGCCAAGTTCAAATACTTACTTAATAATTACGAAATATCAGGATTTTTTCTACAATTTGTATTATCGATGGATGACTGGCTGATTTTATATGTCGTTTTCAGTGGATATATGGATATTGCATTAGGATTTGCAAAAATCTGGGGATTCTCGCTAGAAGAAAATTTTAATTCGCCATTTTTAGCAAGAAATCTTATTGATTTTTGGCAGCGATGGCATATTTCATTGTCTTCTTGGTGTAAAGACTATATTTACACCCCAGTAATTGCTCATTCAAGAAATGGAATTTTAGCCGCTTTTTTAGCCATGATGGCTATAGCGCTATGGCACAATGTTTCCTTATACTATTTTTTATGGGGACTATATCAAGGACTAGGGATTATACTATTTAGGGCATATCAAAAAACTAATTTTGTGCCACTGCAAAAATTACCCAATTTTATAAATAAATTCATTGCGCAAGTAACGACGTTCACCTGGCTGGTCTCGGCAAAACCAATAATTCAAATTTTATTATTGAAGTTAAAACATATATGACAAGAGCATACTTATTTTTATCAAAATTTTTTCCAAAATGGGCTGTCTATCTTATACTATATGCTTGGTACACAGGTATGATGATAGCTATTATAGGTTTTAGTTATGTAGAGCCCGTTGATTTTCTTTATTATGGCCATTAAATATAGCACTGCTTATGTTTGAACAGTTTATATCACATCTTGCCTGTCCATTATGTGAAGCAGATCTAAATAGCGACAATTTAGATTTGTTTTCAAAAGATGGTTTTTTGTATTGCCTAATTTGTGCAATATGTGTGCCTGTGCTCGATGGATTTCCTTTGTTCACAAAAATAATAAAAAACAATATAAACATAGACGAATTGGCTGCGATAAAAAATGATTTTTTTATTTCCAATGAGGATTATAGTCAGTTTTTTGCTGGAAAACTATCACGATACACTCTTGACCCTTACGTGGCATTTCATCCATTTAATGAATCCACAAGGACCTTTGGGAGTTTAGTTCCCACATTAAAAAGATTTTTAAAAAAAAATGATGTGATTGTTGATTGTAACAATTGGAATGGATTTACTGGTGAATGGCTCGCTGGTACATTTCCAGATCAGATAATAATATCATTCTGGCATAACCATACAGGCCCGTTGGGTTATAAAGGGTTTAATTATTGGCAAAAACTGACGGAAAGACCACGAAATTTATTCATAATATTCACGTCTAGAAATAGTTCCTGGCCATTGCACAAGCAAAGTGTAAAAGTAATTCATGGCTATGATATCTTGCATCATAATCATTTAAATACAATTGAAAATTCTTTTCGTATTATTGATTCAACAGGAGTCATTGTTTTTCCTCATGTGCATCTAAATAATAGCACTCCAGAACCATATTTTGAACGAGGAGGACAATATTTGCATGGATCGTATTACTCAAATTGGTTAATAAAATATTTTTCTTTAAAAAATATGCATGTTGCAATCCACGGTGAGGCCAAGCTATTCGAGCAACACTTAGCAACAAGCCAAATTAATTGGCTTAGCGAGCCAGATACTGACGATTACAATGGATTTATTATGATTTATTGTGAACAATTCAAATTACTTTTAGATCAGTATAAATCTAATTTATCCATCAAAAAATATAAGCAGCCTTATATCGCGTTAACCAACGAACAATCACGCTACCTCATAAACCCACTAATTATTGTAAATCCTTTGACGATGCATGCCCAGATAGATAAACAAGCATTAAAAGGTCATGGCTGTTATTTATTAGAAAGGCACCCGGTATATCATCGTCGATTAAAAAAGATTTTGCCTTTTAGGCTTAAAGATAATCACTTGAATTTATTACTGTCCTTAGAAGCTCATAGCTATCTCACTAATTTGTCAAGAAAACACTCAGACATTAAGGAGTTGATTGATAGAGAGATTATTTTGCCATATCCGCTTGACGATAAAATAACTACATTTTGGATGTTTCATGTTAATTCAATTATACAATCAAATTTTTACACATGCTGGATAGATTGGGTTAATCAAGACAAAAACGCCGTATGTGCGAGCATGCTTGGCGAGCTTATTACTCGAGATGAAGCAAATCAAATTGTCACAGCTTTTTTTATTTATTTTCATGATTTTTTTCATCAAGAGGCTGTTATATCTGTTGAGATAAATGAAAAGTCTGCGTTGATGTGTTGGATCCTAGTGGGATTATATCTTTCAAATAAAAAGGTCATATTTAAGAAACAAGATTCAAATATAACTGAGTTTGGTGATGTAATTCAATTGCGCTCAGGAAGTCTATGTTCAACTCTTTCTATCGAAGAGATATTAATTCATTTCACGCAAATTCAAAATGAAGAGCTTAATGTTTTGGAGAAAATAAACTCTCCGAAAAGTAAAGATACAACTCACTGGTTTAATCATATTGGAGTGGATTCACGCGGGTATTTATATGCCAAGCTCCATTAATCGGTACATTTATGACGACCTGAATCTGAAAAACAAACATTTTTGTATTAACGTTTACCACGCAGATCATTTGTTGTACGAAAATTTCGGCGGTTGCCGGCTAGAACCCCTAAAATCTTATCCAGCCATTTCGGAAAATACCAATTCCAGGATTTGACTAATGCCATCGTTGCTGGAACTAAAATCGTCCGTACTAAAAATGCATCAACAAAAATGGCTACTGCAATACCAAAACCAAATGCCTTAACCATGATGACATCCGCTACCAGGAACGAACTACATAGAAAAATAACAATAAGTGCAGCACTTGTGATAATTCGGCTACTTTTTTCGATGCCAAAAACGATACTCTTATTGTTATCGTTGTATTGTTGATACGATTCTTTGATCCGAGTTAATAAAAACACTTCGTAATCCATAGAGAACCCAAACAAAGCACAGAAAATAATAACCAACAAACTCACATCCAACATTCCTTGCGGCTCAAAATTAAGCAAGCGATGTAAATAGCCTTCTTGAAAAACAAGAACGAGTGCGCCATACGCAGCACTTAAACTTAATAAATTCATTATAATTGCTTTGAGCGGTAAAAATAACGAGCGTAATAAAACCAGTAAGATAAGGTACGTAGAAATTATAATCCACAGAATGGCGTAAGGAAGCGCATGCTTGATACTTGCCATAACATCCATATTACTCACAGGTGTTCCTGTCAACTGTGCACTCATACCATGAGGGACCTTAATCTCGCGAAGGTAGGCAACCAATGTTTGTGTCTTGGCCGAGTTTACCTGATACTTACTAACGATAGTGATGACCGTAAAGTAATGACGTGTCGTTGTTTCCAATAACTTTTTAATAGTTGGGTTCATTCGATTTTTATGATAGTTGTATAAGGCATAATATTGACTCGCAGTTAACTGCGGGACGGTGGTCACAATGCTGTTAACCTGATCAATCAACGAATTGTGTTTTAAACGCGAAGTCAAATCAAGCAATTGGTCAATACTTGCATGTGATAAAATAGAACTAGTCTTACTCTGTACTACCATTGAAATAGGACTCAATTCACTTTCTTTAAATTTTTCAGCATACGTATCAAAAAATTGTCTACTCGTCGATTGCTCAGGAAAAATGTGATAATCAGACACACCGTACTTGGCTGATAAGAATGGACGGCCTAGCGTTAACAAGATAATCAGGATAAAAAAGAAACAAGGGAGCGGATGGTTAACGACCTTCTCTGCAATCCAATGCCATGACGTAGACTGATTGCTTTTATTTTTTTTAAAGAAACAGACCGGTAATAGATTGATTCTCGTGCTTAAGACTGCAAGAATTGCAGGCAAAAGTAGAAGTGCGGTTAACACTGCAACAAAAACTGCGGTCAACCCACCCACTGCGACAGAAAATAAGATATTGATTGGAAACAAAAACAGCGCACTTAAACTTGCAAAAACAGCAAGGCCACTAAAAAAAATAGCCTCTCCCGCCGTAGCTTGGGTCACGGCAATTGCTTCAGCAGCGCTTAGTCCATGCCCTAACTCATCTCTGAAACGACTAATAATAAATAAGGAATAATCAAGACACAAACACAGCCCTAATAATAAGGCAATGTTAATTGTAAAAATTGAGAGCGCAACTAGATGTCCTAGGATATAAAGCGTAGTCAGAATAATTAAGGCGCAACCGCCCCCCAAAAGGATGGGAATTGTCGCTGCGACCAGGGTTCCAAAAATAAAAATTAAAGTAATAATTGCCACAGGGGTCGCAATAAAATCTGCTTTAAACAAATCAATCTGCGTTTGATTATTTAAATTTTCTTCAAAAATAGTCTGCCCACCAAGCTGCATCGTCATGTGCGGTGGAGTCTTTATCGCTGCTTTGAATTGCGCTAATGCTGCCTCATCCAACGGCTCACCACGTTTGACCATGACTAGCACATAAGCACTGTGCTCATCCTTGGAGATTTGTTTTTTATTCGTGTCTGGAAGAAAAACCTCATGTTTGATTGGAAAGTCTTTTAAATCTGATAATGATTTTTTTATTTTATCGAGATATAACTGATCGGACGCGTGCAAGGTGGGACTAGTATAAATAATAATAAATTGATTATTTTTGTTGTAACCTAATTTCTTATCCAGGAATTGCTGTGCAATGGCGCTCGCAGACTTCTCATCGATAAAACCAGTGGTTTTAAAACATCCAATAATGTTGGGGGTAAACGGCACGCAAGCTAGAATAATAACCACCCACAACCCGATGATGTACCAACGCAGTGGATATATTAATTGTCCCATTTTGTAAAATTTATTGTTTTTCATCTTAGTAGTATTCCCTCTATTCCTATCCGATTTAACAATGACAGCATCGGCCGATAATTTCGAGAAGATACTTTAAGTTTAGTCCAATGGATTAGAAAAAGTATCCGTAATTGAATGAAAAAAAGCGCCTTGCATTGACTCAAATGAAAACTCATCCACTTGAATAGCGTCCCAGCGTGCGCGTTCAACAGCAATTAATTGATCACACTCTTTTTGACTGAGCTCTTTTTTCTCCACTTTTTCCAACAGCTTCTTCTTAAATCCAGCAAATTTATAACGCCTCAGATCCCTCACTTTTTCATAGAGTGGATCGTTTTGAATAATCAGTTGTAACGCGTTTTCCATGCGATCAACTGGCTCAGTTGCATCACCACTGAGAAAAATGGATTTTTTAAGCAGTGCACGATAATCATTATTAGTTGTCATCAACTTTGCCAACTGATGATCTAGCTTGTCTGACGGATAACGCATTGTTTGTCCAAACGGGAAAAGCAAAAAACGGACTGCGCGTCCAATATAACGTTGTGGAAAATTATCACAAAAAGCAATCATGGCGTGCTGAGCCTGATAAAAACAATACGTGATTGCCCATCTTGCATGGAGTAAATGATCGGCTGAAGCATGGCCTTGTTCTGTTTCTTGTTTTTGATAAAAACGTAAAACGCCTAATACCATATAAAGATACGACATTGCATCAGCAAGGCGTGCCGATAAACGCTCTTTACGTTTTAAATCGCCTCCCAAATAAATTAACGACAAATCAGCTAACCAAGCAAAGGCATAAGTCAAACGAGCAAGCCGCTTAGACTCCTTTTTCAAAGCGGTATGGGGTACTTCTGAAAAAATTCCTGCTGTCCAAGCCGCACAGAGTGCTTTGGCAAAATTACGTAAAAAATAATGAATGTGCTGCCAAATAAGCACATGAAAAGCCGGCTCATCTTCACGTTCAATGGCATAGAATTCTTCACGAACAAAAGGATGACACGCCATCGACCCTTGACCAAAAATCAATAGATTCCGTGACATAATATTAGCCCCTTCAACCGTAATTGAAATGGGCGCCCCCACATAACTAGTGGATAAATAGTTACGTGGGCCAACAACAACCGTACGTCCAGCATGAACATCCATCGCATCATTTAGCGCAATTCGTGCAAGTTCAGTGTTAAAATATTTAGTAATAGCAGAAGCAACCGACGGTTTTTTATGTTCATAGACAGCAGCCACAGTGAGCAAACGCGTCGCACTAATCAAATAGCTCAGTCCAGCAATTTCAGCTAATTTTTCTTGGATCCCCTCAAACTCCCCAATTTCAACATTAAACTGGCGACGAATACGCGCAAAAGCACCTGTGGTTATATACGCCATTGATGAGGTTGCGGTCCCCAACGCAGGTAACGAAATAGAGCGGCCTATCGATAAGCAATCCACTAACATTTGCCAACCATGACCTGCGTTTTTTTGTCCGCCAATAATACTATCAATTGGAGCAAAGATTCCTTCTGCTCGTATTGATCCATTCATAAACGGTTGTCCTGCGGGTAAATGCCGATTACCAATTTCAAGATTGGGCGTATCACGAGAAATTAGAATACACGTGATCCCCTCTGAACCCTCACCCTTTAATAAACCATTTGGATCTTTTACATTCACTGCCAAACCAATTAATGTTGCAACAGGGGCTAAGGTTATCCAGCGTTTATTAACCGTAATGTTAAGACCAAGCACCATTTTGCCATCCACTTTTTTATGGACAACAACGGCCTCTGAGTCAATGGATGTCGCATCACTGCCCGCACCAGGCTCTGTCAATGCAAAACAAGGAATATCAATCCCTTTTGCCAAACGCGGAAGATGTTGTTTCTTTTGAGCGGGAGTACCGTAATAATGCAATAATTCGCCAGGGCCTAAGGAGTTAGGCACCATCACTGTAACGGCAGCAACACCTGAGCGGCTTGCTATTTTCATCACCACCTCAGAATGGCCTCGTGCGGAAAATCCTTTACCGCCGTACTCTTTCTTAATCACTAGACCCAAGAATCCCTTCTCACGGATAAACGTCCATACCGGTTCAGGTAAATCATTCTGTTGTACAATTGACCACTCATCAAGCATCTCGCAAAGTTGTTCGGTTTCATTGGCAAGAAAGTCTTGCTCTTCTTTTGTTAAGACAGTATCAACTGCGGCCAAACGTTCCCAATTGAGCGAACCTGTAAAAATCTCTTCTTCAAGCCAGGTATCTCCTGAATTAAGTGCTTCTTGT
>MHBB01000135.1:289-2529 GCA_001803185.1 Legionellales bacterium RIFCSPHIGHO2_12_FULL_35_11 | reverse complement strand
CACGCGCAAAAATTTAACGCGAACAACCATCGTTATAACGCCAATCAACAACCCAATTAATAGAAGTGAAGGCCATACCATTCCTCCATAGAAACGCGCTAGAAGCAAATAAATAAGGCTGCCGACTTCCCAAACAATCGGTGGCATACTTCGGTACAAAACAATCAAAGTAAATACAAGATAGGCAAGAAAAAATGTTAAGATCATAGTCCATTCCTTTGTCTTTCATTATTTTTTGGACGAGTATACTCGTCAAATACTGGATTTCAAGCTCCAACCTTTACCTTTTCCTGACAACCAGAACACAATCCATAAATAGTCAGGGAATGATCGATCATTTTAAAGTGTGTTTTTTCAGCGATCATTCGTTGTCGTTGCTCAATAATATCATCAAAAAACTCTTCAACTCGACTACACTCCATACAAACCAGATGGTCATGATGGCTGCCTTGCGACAATTCAAAAACGCACGATCCGCCTTCAAAATAATGCCGGCAAACCAATCCAGCTGCCTCGAATTGAGTCAACACTCGGTAAACTGTTGCAAGCCCGACATCTTCGCCAGTTTCAATCAGCAACTTATAAATAGTTTCAGCACTAAGGTGATGATCCACAGATTGTTCAAGAATTTGCAAGATCTTAATTCTGGGTATTGTAATTTTTAATCCTGCATCTTTTAACTGTCGGCTTTCTTCCACATGCACTCCCGTGTCCACTTAAATTTTTACTATCCTAAGATCTATCTTTTCATAATTGGCATGTTATCATGACGAAATTTTTCATAAAAAACTAACTCACTATGCGGCAAAACAATACTTTTCTTATTATCGTGTTAAGTGTCCTACTTGTAAATTGCGCCTCCTATGACTTTTCAAGACGAGTTGTGCAACAAGGAAATTTATTACCTCACACACAAATTGCAAAACTCCATATTGGTATGAGTAAAGCGGATGCCGCTATTCTTATGGGTACAAGCCTCTTAAGCCCGACCTTTAACAACGAGCGCTGGGACTACGCCTACACATGGCGCAAAGGAACTGGTCCATTAACCATTAAAAAAGTCAGCTTATTTTTTGGTCATGGAGTATTGACCCGCATTGAGCAGTAGATGTCACCGCTTTTTCTTCAAGCTCCGCTGACGTCGCTTCTCTTTAGGATCAATTGTCAGGGGCCGATAAATTTCAACTCGATCGCCAGAACTTAATAAGGTCTCACGACTCACTAATGTTGAAAAAATACCAACGGGCAGCGAACTCACTTCAGAATATTGATTGACGATGCCGCTTGCTGTAATCGCATCAGCAACGGTTACACCTTGCTGCAGACATAAGCGCTTCTGAAAAATTATTTGATCAGACGCCACAAAAATGAGCTCAACGTTTACCATATAACACTTCCGCCCGCTCACAAAATGAATCAACCATTTTATTCGTTACTTGTTCAAAGATAGGCCCAAGCAACCTTGAAAACAAATGCCCGGCAAATTCAAACTCTAAATCAAACGAAATATGACAAGTCCCTTCAAGCTCCTCATCAAAACGCCAAAATCCCTCCAAATGACTAAAAGGACCATCCACCAGCCGAATTTCAATCATTTTATTCTGTTGCAAATGATTGCGAGTAGTAAACGATTTACTCATTCCTGCCGCTGAAATGACGAGTGTTGCTTGCACTTCATTTTCTGAGCGATGATGAACCAAGCTCTGACTGCAATAGGGCAAAAACTCGGGGTAATGCTCTACTTCATTGACTAAATGAAACATTTGCTCACACGTATAATGTACCAAACGTGATTTTTTAACGATCGTCATTTTTTTATTCCTTCTTAACAACTATCAACAATCTGGGCGCGCATTGTCCGAGTTATTATTACTTGATGCCTTATTTACTGTTGCAGGCCCCTCGGTATCTTAAATGTCTGCAACTGCTCAATAAACCAACATGATAAATCGACAATTTCTTGGTGACAAATAGTATGCTGCATTGGGTAGTCATACCAAGCGATTTTGTGATAACCATGATTTTTTAACCAATGCTGTGTTTCTTGCGTCCATTGGGGTAAAACGAGTGGATCAGATCGCCCGCAGGCAATAAATAATGGAACGTCTTTAGGCATCAAGCCACGCGTTTCTCTCGCTAAAGGTAAATAAGCGGATAAGATGACAACGCCTGCTAAAGGTTTCGGCTGATTTAACGCCGTATAAAGCGCCATAGCACCACCTTGTGAAAATCCGGCAATA
>MHBB01000135.1:0-273 GCA_001803185.1 Legionellales bacterium RIFCSPHIGHO2_12_FULL_35_11 | reverse complement strand
TAAAACCTGCCGCAATCTGCTCATCCACAGCCGTTAAGATTTGCTGTTCTGCATCGTGAATCCCCTGCTCATCTTCGCGGGCAGTCAGTTTGTCCCCAACAATATCATACCATGCACGCATACGCATGCCGTTATTGATTGTAATTGCCCGAAAGGGTGCCTCTAAAAAAACATGCTTAAAGCGTGTCGTGGGGATACGCATTTGTGCAGCAAGTCCGGCCATATCGGCTGCATCAGCCCCCAATCCATGCAACCAAATAATACACGCCTTCT
>MHBB01000134.1:951-1388 GCA_001803185.1 Legionellales bacterium RIFCSPHIGHO2_12_FULL_35_11 | reverse complement strand
TTTAGTACTTTATAGGTAATGCTATCCGTAAAGATAACTCTCATGGCCTGTCACTCTGTCAATAATGGACATATAAAGTATAGCATATTAGTGCCAACAATAGACCTATAATTACCTCAGTTAACCTCAAAAAGGTAAAAAACCCTTGCGCGACTGAGTCCTACGTTGCTGTGCATTATTAGGCATTTGTAACGAACGCCATGCGATATAATATTTTATAAATCAATAACTTAACTATTACTTTGTTGCCTCTTAATCAGCGGGTTGCGGGTATCGATCCCAACACGGCCCATTCAATATAATCAAGTACTTAGATGTCACCGCTTATAATCTGAAAACCCATGTAGAAGCCATGTAGAAGAGTTAGGGGGTCTCTTTTTTCTAAGCTACTTCAGCCGCAACGAAGATAATGCCTTTTTTCTTGGATTTTTTATTTT
>MHBB01000134.1:0-863 GCA_001803185.1 Legionellales bacterium RIFCSPHIGHO2_12_FULL_35_11 | reverse complement strand
GAATGATAGTTGGTGATAGTTCTGCTTCTGCTGCTAAACTCCTAACAGATTTCTCATCATCTTCCATGAGGGCGATTAATAGCTCAGAAAAAAGCAGCTTTTTGTAGCTTTCTTTAAATGCTTTACTGAAAGCTGGATTTTTCATTTCCCGTTCAAATGTAGATAGTTTTCGTTTAGTCATAGTAGCTGCCCCCTTTAACTCTGGTTTCGTAGTCCGTTTTGATACTTAATGCCCGCTCCTTTTCATTTTTTGGTAGTTTCGGTTGTTTTTTATGAAAGGCATTTGTAACAATAATTTTTTTTCCATCAAAGAAAAAGCATAAAAATCTATATGGCTGTGGTTTGAAGGCGTAAATCTTATCGCCTTCATTATTAAATTTAGTTTTATCTCTTATTTCTCCACTGTCGCCAATTCGTTTGAATAATCGTAATAGTTTTATTTTTTACTCATATTTAAGTGTACCACAAAACTGATACATTTCAAACTTGATTAATGGGTTATATGGCTTGTTTTAGAAGAGCCAAGCCTTGGTATGTCTGACCCTCCCCTAAAAAAGTAGACACTCAACTAAGCGACCATTTGTGCTTCAAAATATACCGGGCTTAAATATCCAAGTCTAGAATGAAAAAACAGGACGAGTGTATCGACCTGTTGAGAGACCAGGGAAGCATTTTATGTTAGCAAAGTTGGTAAATTTAAGTGGGAGAAAGTGCGGGTGAGATTTTTGTGATAATAGAGATTATTCTAATTCTTGCTGTTAGCCAATATGAGGTACAGGAATGTTGATCTTTTTTGTGATGTAGTGATATAAATGATCTAAGGGAATATATGGCCAATAGGAAACAGTTACCAAAATTGAAAG
>MHBB01000133.1 GCA_001803185.1 Legionellales bacterium RIFCSPHIGHO2_12_FULL_35_11 | reverse complement strand
GGATCGATTTGTGATAAAAATTCTTTAGTACCTGATTTTGCAATAGTGCCTAAATTTTCTATCGCTTCATTGCGATTCATGCCAATACCATTATCTTTGATGGTGATGGTTTTAAGTTTCTCATCGATAATAATATTAATTTTTAAATCAGAATCATTTTCATATAATTTGGAATCGGATAAAGCTAAAAAACGTAGTTTATCTAGAGCATCCGAGCTATTTGATATCAACTCACGCAAAAATATCTCTTTATTGCTATATAAAGAATGCACGACTAGATTTAACATTTGTTTGACTTCAGTTTGAAATCCAAGAGTTTGCTGGTTGTCTTTCATTTAATTCCCCTGCTGTGTAATATTTATTTAACATATGAGGTTAACTCAAAAAATTTCAAGTGCGTTCCGTAATTGCGGAAAAATAAATCTTGGGATTGCGTTCCTCAGTCATAGCTAAATTAACCTTGGTTGGCGCTAAATATACTAAAGAATTATTGTTATCTAAAGCCAAATGTATAAAATTTTTATCGCGAAATTCATTTAAATCTCGCATTTCATCAGCGTGTACCCATCTGGCACAAGATACATTCACAGATTCATATACACAATCAACTTGATATTCATATTGCAAACGATGCGCCACTACATCAAACTGTAAAACTCCAACCGCTCCCAAAACTAATTGATTGGTATGCAATGGTCTAAATATTTGAGTAGCGCCTTCTTCGGATAGTTCGAGCAATCCTTTCAATAAAGCTTTGCTTTTTAATGGATCTTTTAAACGTACCAAACGAAATAGCTCTGGAGCAAAATTTGGAATACCAATAAATTTAAGTTTTTCTCCTTGTGTAAACGTATCTCCTATACGAATAGTTCCATGATTATGCAAACCAATAATATCCCCGGCTGTGGCTTGTATGGCATGCGATCTATCATTCGCCATAAATGTTAATGCATTGTTAATTTGAATTTCTTTGCCTAAACGTAAATGTGTTAATTTCATTCCTTTAACGAATGTTCCAGAGCATATGCGTAAAAATGCGATTCTATCCCGATGCTTGGGATCCATATTAGCTTGAATTTTAAAAACAAAACCACCAAATTGCTCTTCTGTTGGATAAACTTGACGTTCCAAAGCTTTGTATGGCAACGGGCTAGGCGCATAACGTATGAAATCATCCAATAATTGTTGAATACCAAAATTATTAACAGCCGAACCAAAATATACCGGGGTCAATTTTCCAGATAAATAAGCATCTATATCAAATAGATGCGAAGCTCCTTTGACCAGTTCAATTTCATCACGCAATTCATTGGCTAAATAGCCTATTTCTACATCTAGCAATGGATTATTCAACCCTTGAATCACTTTCCCTTGTTTATTTTTGCTTGATTGGTAAAGGTAAATTGTATCTTGATATAAATGGTAAATTCCCTTAAAACGACTCCCCATGCCTACGGGCCAGGTAATTGGTGCGCATACTATATTAAGTATATCTTCAATTTCATCGAGTAATATTATCGGTTCACGACCCTCGCGATCAAGCTTATTAATAAATGTCATAATCGGGGTGGTCCGCAAACGACATATATCAATTAATTTTATGGTACGTTCTTCAACCCCTTTAGCGACATCAATCACCATTAAAGCAGAATCAACAGCGGTTAAAGTACGATATGTATCTTCAGAAAAATCTTCATGCCCGGGAGTATCTAGTAAATTTATTACATGATTGTTATAGATAAATTGCATTACAGAGGTGGTAATTGAAATGCCGCGCTCTTTTTCCATTGCCATCCAATCAGAAGTAGCATGACGAGTAGCTTTCCGACCTTTAACCGCTCCAGCCAAAAGAATTGCCCCGCCGAACAGCAGCAACTTCTCCGTTACGGTTGTTTTTCCAGCATCTGGATGCGAAATAATTGCAAAAGTACGTCTATTCAAAAAATCTTTAAGAGCATTCATTTAATAAAAAATCTTGATAAGTTTTAATCAACCCTTGGCGCAATTCAGTGCTTGCAATCCATCCTAAATTCCGCAAACGTTCAATATTCAACCATTTGCGAGGAACTCCATCTGGTTTAGTGGTGTCAAATTCAATCCAACCTGTAAATCCAACTATTTCCATCACCATTTCTGTTAAAGATTTCAGGTCTAAATCCACCCCAGTTCCAATATTAAAAATCCCGCTATCAATTGATTGTTCCATGATAAACACGCATGCATCTGCCATATCATCTACATACAACCATTCTCGTTTAGGAGTTCCAGTCCCCCAAACAATAATTTTTTTATCTCCACGATGTTTGGCTTCATGGGCTTTGCGTAACAATGCCGGCAATGCATGACTATTGTTTAAATCGTAATTATCGTTTATACCATACAAATTAGTCGGCATCACACTAACATATTTAGTACCATACTGTTGGTTATAGCTTTCGCATAATTTAATGCCTGCAATTTTGGCTGTTGCGTATGGTTCATTCGTTGATTCTAATGGACCATGTAACAAATATTCTTCTTTAATGGGTTGAGGGCATTCGCGTGGATAAATACAGCTCGAACCCAAAAACAATAATCTTCTAACATCCGCTTGCATGGCGGCATGAATAACGTTAGTTTGAATCATAAGATTTTGATAGATAAATTCAGCACGATAAGTATTATTCGCCTGAATGCCGCCAACTTTTGCCGCGGCCAAAAACACATAATCCGGTTTTTCAGTATTAAAGAACGTATGTACAGCAATTTGATTGGTTAGATCAAGTTCTTGATGCGTCCGTACAATCAAATTCTTATACCCGCCGGTTTGTAATCGTCGCACTATGGCCGAACCAACCATCCCCGTGTGGCCCGCGATAAAAATTTTGGTTGTGTGCATTTGTACCTCTATTCATTGTATGCGTATGCAACGAAACCATTATTTTTAATAAGTTCGTCGCATTTTGCAATTTTAAAATCTTCGCGAACCATTTCAGCCACCAACTCTTGAAAACTTATTTTTGGCACCCAGCCTAATTTGATTTTTGCGCGTGTCGCATCACCCAATAGCGTCTCTACTTCAGCCGGGCGAAAGTATCGCGGATCAACGCGCACAACAATATTATTGTTAACTTCGCCGATTTCATTAACCCCAGTGTGTTTCCAAATCACATGCATATCAAGTTGATGCGCTGCCAATTCAATAAATTCACGCACGCTATGTTGCTCACCAGTAGCGATTACAAAATCTTCGGGACATGCTTGTTGCAAAATTAACCATTGAGCTTCTACATAATCACGAGCATGACCCCAGTCGCGCATGGCATCTAAATTACCTAAATGCAAACAATCTTGCAGTCCTAACTTAATGCGAGCCAAAGCGCGGGTGATTTTGCGTGTAACAAAAGTTTCACCACGAATCGGACTTTCATGATTAAATAAAATACCATTGCAGGCATACATGCCATAAGCTTCTCTATAATTAACTGTAATCCAATATGCATATAATTTTGCCACTGCATATGGACTGCGTGGATAAAATGGGGTTTGCTCTGTTTGAGGGATCTCACGAACCAATCCATACAATTCAGAGGTGGATGCTTGATAAAATTTGGTCTTTTGCTCCAGGCGTAAAATTCTTATGGCTTCTAATATCCTCAAAGCCCCCATAGCGTCTACATTTGCAGTATATTCAGGGATCTCGAAACTAACTGCAACATGGCTCTGAGCCGCAAGATTGTAGATCTCATCTGGTTGTACTTCTTGAATAATACGTAACAAATTACTAGAATCAGTAAGATCGCCGTGATGCAGACACAAAATTCGCTTGGCAACATGGGGATCTTGATAAATATGATCTATACGCTCCGTATTAAGTAATGATGAACGACGCTTAATACCATGAACTTCATAGCCTTTTTCAATTAATAATTCCGCGAGGTATGCTCCGTCTTGACCGGTAATACCCGTAATTAAAGCTGTGCGCATGAATATTCCCCTTACCGATCCACAAACACATTAGGCTATCATAAAGATGTAAGCATGGCTAGCTTAATTGCCATTGAGGTTGGTGTTGGAGCAAAGTAGAAATGTCACCTTTCGGGCAATTTAGAAATGTCCCCCTTGTAACATCAATCCCCTCGATAAATATCCCAGGGGTTTGGGGAT
>MHBB01000132.1 GCA_001803185.1 Legionellales bacterium RIFCSPHIGHO2_12_FULL_35_11 | reverse complement strand
TAATGCTGATAAATCTTCGTACACGACAAAATTTTGTAAAAATGTAACTCGCTGATTTGTAATTAAAAACATATAATCTCGATCGCTAAAAGGAGGTTATATGGAACGAACCAGCGAGTTGAGTACGACTTTAAACGAAACATTTAAATGGAACAAGGCGAGAATCAATTTTTTTGTCAAAATGTTGATGGCGCTATTCGCCACAAGAACAGTGAATCTGGACAGATTGGCTGATGTTATTGCAAGTGATGCAGATAAAGAATCACGATATCGTCGATTACAGCGTTTTTTCGCATTGTTTAGAATTGATTTTGATGTGATTGCTGGATTTATTTTTAAATTATTTTTTACTGCTGGTGGTAAATGGTATTTGACGATGGATCGCACAAATTGGAAATGGGGAAAATCTGATATTAATATTTTAACACTTGCCATTGCATATAAAGGAATAGCGATTCCGATTTATTGGGAGTTACTTGATAAGCGAGGAAATTCAGATACGCAAGAGCGAATTGATTTGATAACAAAATTCACCAATAAATTTGGCAAAGATTGTATTGCAGGAATTCTTGCTGATCGTGAATTTGTGGGTGATGATTGGTTTGCATGGTTAATGAAAGAAAAAATATTTTTTTACATCAGAATAAAAAAGAATTTTTTGACAACTGATTCGCGCGGAAGACCAGTTCATATTTATCAATTATTTCGCGGAATGACGCCAACTGAAGAGCGCATTTTATACGGTAAAAGAAGTGTTTTAGGTTCAAAATTATATTTATCAGCATTAAAATTGCCTGATGGAGAATTTCTGATTGTTGCAACAAATGATGAACCAGGATTTGCAATTAGAACCTACGCTTTGAGGTGGGAAATTGAAACGCTATTCGGTTGTTTGAAAAGCAAGGGATTTAATTTTGAATCTACGCATATCACAAACCAAGAGCGCATTAAAAAATTATTTGTTTTATTGGCGATTGCATTCTGTTGGGCACATTTAGTTGGCGAATGGAGGCACGAACAAAAACCAATTAAAATAAAAAAACACGGCAGGCCAGCAAAAAGCTTGTTTCGTTACGGCCTGGATTACATTATTGATGCAAGTAAAAATTTTTTGGGTAAGAAATTTGAAAATTGTTTAGACAAAATTAAGTGTGCCGGACAGATCTCAATTATTGAAGGGTGCTACTAATGAAATTTTGTCGTGTACGAAGAATTGTGTCATAAAATTTTTTTGTTCCTTAAGAGGAGACCACTTCACCAATTTTGCCTGAATCAAGGATCCTAATGAATGCGTTGCAGCAGCTGCCAATGCTTCTGGTAATGCGCCACTATAAAATCC
>MHBB01000131.1 GCA_001803185.1 Legionellales bacterium RIFCSPHIGHO2_12_FULL_35_11 | reverse complement strand
CCATTCTATTTGTGGATCGAACGAGAAGGCTTATTAATACCAATTTTTTCAGCCTATATTGACACAGATAGCTGGATAAAAGAATAACTATATATGTGTAAACAAATGCAGAAAAAAAGTTTCAACAGATAAAAGAGTTTATGTTGGTGATTGCGTATGGGATAATTAAAGATAGGTAAACCACTAGTTTGACTAGTGAGACTTTCCAAGGTTCGACCTTTAGATTAAGTATAAAAAAGGTGTTATTGGCGGTATACTCAATTTGCTTGACGGCCAGTCAATAGCAAAGGAATATTATGTCAATAACACCTTATCAAAGTTTAAGTCATTCTAAGTGGGAGTGCAAATATCATGTTGTATTTGGGCCAAAATTTAGAAAAATGGTGCTTTATGGGAAAATAAGAAACTTTCTGAAAGATGCGTTTCATGAGCTTGCAAGACAAAGGGGGTGCGAAATTGTATCTGGAAATCTAGCAGGTGATCATGTGCACATGTTGATAAGCATTCCGCCTAAATACAGTATTTCAGAAGTAATTGGATATTTAAAAGGCAAATCTGCGATAGCAGTTGCGCGTAAATTTAGCGGTAAAGAGAGAAATTTTAATAGCGAAAATTCTGGGCAAGAGGGTATGCAGTTTCTACTGTAGGGTTCGAAGCGTCTAAAATTAGCGCATACATAAAAAATCAGCAAAATTTGATAAATCAAATCCTGCTGGTGAAGATGGCAATTTCTAAGAAAATAAAATAATAATCATGCGTACGCCCTGGTACGCCCTGCAAAACTATTGCTTTACTGCTGTTGCTGCTGTTAAAATTATAAATGTAAAGGAATGGCTTCTTTACAAATGGGGATTATGATGAAAAAAATATTAATGTTAATTGTACTTATAGGGTCTGCAAGTCAAATTTTAACAGTAGGACATGGCCACGTATGCTGCCCTCATTCAAAGAACTTGTTTTCTTTTTGGAATCCATATTGCAATTGGGGCTTGTATTGTCGGCCAAATTGCAATCAACCAGACTCAGATTGTAAAGATGGAACATGGCATTGCGCTTATCATCCTGATGTATGCTGGTATCCACCTAAATATAATTAACTTAACTTGTTCATAAAGGTGGCGGATTGTTGCCAGCCAATAAGATTGCCGTTCTGACTAACCTGCGTAAGCTCTCCGCTATAACCCATATTGATCAACTTACAATAGCAAAAAAATG
>MHBB01000130.1 GCA_001803185.1 Legionellales bacterium RIFCSPHIGHO2_12_FULL_35_11 | reverse complement strand
CTACGGTTCGCAAAGACGAGTGCAAGTTAGTTTGGAACGTTTTTCAGGCCCTGTATAAAGGCTCGCAATGACGGCATATATGCCTTTATGTTTACATTGTAAACTATTCATGCGTAGGCCCTGAGAGGTAGTATAAAATATGAAAAAATTAAAAATAACTTTACAAAACAAACTTGGGCTACACGCAAGAGCCTCCGCTAAATTTGTCTCAACTGCTGGCCGTTTTCAAAGTCAACTGAATGTAACAAAGGATGATAAAACAATTAACGGTAAAAGTATTATGGGCGTTATGATGCTAGCCGCATCTAAAGGATGCGAGATAACTTTAGCCATAGATGGTCCTGATGAAGAACATATGGCTGACGCACTCTCACAACTAATAAACAACAAGTTTGGTGAGAAAGAATAGTTTTACTGTTAATTAATATGCACAGTTACTGCTTTATAGGTAGCAGTATCTGGCTCCCAAGATCTAGAATGTTTAAACTTAATAACTGCGTTACTAGGATAATTAGTCAGTTTTATTAACTTAAATGTGAATAATGTATTACCTCCTGCCCCGGGAATGCCTATTTTTGATGAGATATACTGATTGTTTACAAACTCAAAAAGAGACTTATCATAATCACTAACTGTCCATAAAAAGCCAGTAGTAGGATTAGATGGCAAATATATCGTAAATTCTGGATTATTAACTGTAACTTGAACATTATCTTTGGTGCATCCAACTAAACTATAACTTAAAAATAAAAATAGCGCCCATAATCTAAAATATTTAAATTTTTCCATAATTAACTCCTAGTTAATCCAACGTTTTTCTATATCGCTTAAAGCCAATAATCATAACCACCATAGTAAAGGCAAAAATCGGAATAACTTCTCGCCAGACTTCAAAAAATCCATTTCCTTTCAATAAGATTCCTCTAACAATTACTAAAAAATGAGTTAAAGGCAAAACATTTCCTAAATATTGCGCCCAATCAGGCATTCCTCGAAAAGGGAACATGAATCCTGAAAGCAAAATAGACGGCAAAAAGAAAAACATAGCACTCTGAACTGCTTGCAATTGATTTGCAGCAATAGTTGAAAAAGTTAGTCCTACCGATAAATTTGCTGCAATGTATGGCAAACAAAATATAAGTAACAATAAAATGCTACCTTGCATTGGCACACCAAATACAAATTTAGCCATTAATAAGATTAGAACAATTTGTAAATAACCAACTATTATGTAAGGCAATATTTTACCAACCATGACTTCCAATGGTCGTAATGGTGTTGCTAACAAGTTTTCCATCGTGCCAAGCTCATATTCTCTTGTAATGGCTAAAGCTGTAATAATTACTAGCGTCATAGTCAACACTACCCCCAATAATCCTGGTACAATATTAAATGCTGTTATCATTTCTGGATTATATTTCGAATGAACTATTGATTTATAAGGTGATTCTAGATTAGACAAACCTTGTATAGCACCAACAAACTCTTCTTTAATTGCTCTTTGGTTAGGTAAATCCATAAATACCGAAACAGCTTTTCCTGTAGCTCCAGGATCAGTTGCGTCGGCCTCTAATAAAAGCGTTGGCTTTTCCCCACGGATTACTTTTTCAGAAAAATTTGGCGGGAAATTTAAAACAAATTGCACTTGATTGGTTTTCAATAATTCATTAGCCATTTCCTCTGTTTCGACTGGAGTTATAAACTTAAAATAGCTAGAATTTTGCATACCAACTAAAATACGTCTAGATAAAGGACTATGATCATCTCCAACAATAGCTGTTGGCAAATGACGTGGATTTATATTGATCGCAAAACCAAATAGGGTTAGCTGAATTAAAGGAATACCTACCATCATTGCAAGGGTAGTCTTATCCCTTCGCATTTGAATAAACTCTTTGCGTATCATTGCCAATAATCTAAAAAATGTATCAGCGGATCTATTTTTCAAATTTACTAACATAGTATTTCTCTTGAAACTAAACTTATAAAAGCATCCTCTAAAGTTGAATCAATTAAATTATATTTAATATTATATTCACTACTTAATTGCTCCAAACCTTGCTCTATTAAGCTGGATTGATAGCCACATGCATGAATTTGCCTCCCAAATAAAGAAGCTTGTGTTACTGCTGGAATTTTTTTAACTTCCTGTAACAACTTAGTAGTTATGTTTCCAGAAATATTCCATGTAATTAAATTAGTGGCGTTGATTACCTCATCAACATTTCCCTTGATCACTATATCCCCATAAGCAATATATGCCAAATTAGTACATCTTTCAGCTTCATCCATATAATGAGTGGACATTAATGTTGTGACGCCTTGCTCACTTAAATCATGTATTTTATCCCAAAATATGCGCCTAGCTATAGGATCAATACCTGCTGTTGGTTCATCAAGCAATAATAATTTGGGGTTATGCAAAAGACAAGCCGCCAATGCTACTCTTTGTTTCCATCCTCCAGATAGATTGCCTGTTAATTCGGTTCTAAACAAACTCAAATCATGCTGCTCAATAATTTCAGCAACACGTGCTTTTTTGTCCCTTATTCCATAAATATCAGCAAAAAAATTTAAATTTTCTATTACGGACAGATCTTTGTAAAAACTAAAATGTTGTGTCATATAACCAACGTTCAGTTTAATTTTATTACTTTCTTTTAAGATATCATAACCTAAACAGGTACCTTTTCCTGAATCAGGAGTTAACAAGCCACAAAGCATTCGAATAGTTGTAGTTTTACCACTGCCATTTGGTCCAAGAAAACCAAAAACATCACCTTGATTTACCTTTAAACTAATTTTATTTACCACAAAGCGGTCATTAAAAGATTTAACTAAATCCGTAACATCAATAATTTCTTTAGCTGACATAATTTGGGAGTATGGTTATAGTTACTGGTAGACCAGGCATTAATTTATCATTATTCATTGGTAATGCCTTTAATCTAAATACAAGTTTATCCATATTTTCTCTACTATAAATAAGAGGTGGCATAAATTCAGCTTCTGGCGAAATATACGATATTTTTGCTTCATATACATTTCCATCAGCTAGGTAATTATATTGCACTATATTTCCAACATGTAAATGCTCAACTTCCCTCAGAGGAACAAAAAATTCAATAAATATGTTTATTTTAGTTAGCAAAGATAATACTGGTCTAGCAGATGGCACAAACTCACTCTCAGTAAAATACGTATCAAATATAAAACCATCATCCGGAGCATAAACAGATTTCTCTGCAATCTCCCATCTAATACTATTAACCTTTGTTTCTAGCGACTTAACGTGTGACTCCTCTGCATTTATAATATCGCTTCTTGCGCCTAATTTTGCTAACTCTAAATCTGCTGTAATTTGATCCTTTTTAGCTAGTAGTTCATTTAAATGCTCTCTAGCTAAATCTAAATTATCTTTTGCCAAAACATGCTTATCGAATAAAGTTTGATTTCTCTTAACTCTTATAGAAGCAAGAGAGATTTGAGCATCATTTTGAGCGATTTTAGCTTCAATAGATTTAAGTGCTTGGATACGTTTTGGTTTTTTTAAGTCAGCAAGAGTTGAATGTGCTTGATTTAGGATTGCCTTTGTCTCATTTAAATTAAATATTTGTGGTTTACTGCTTAATTTAAATAATAAATCACCTTTTTTAACTTTATCTCCCTTCTTAACCATTAATCCATCTAGTTTACCTGCAAACTCAGAAGATAAATAAATATTGGTCGCAGAAATATATCCCTGATATTTATGAGTTGGCTTACCGCAACAGACTAAAAAATTAACACAAATTAAAATAAAAAGAGCGTATCTTACCCTCATAAGCGACTCATTAAGTTAACTTATAATTAAAATACATTATTACTTAAGATATCTAAAAACGCGAGATTTATAATATAAATTTGCATAGCAAATTATCCTAGAAAAAGCATCTGGGATTATGGTTTAAAATAGGATTTAATGGAACTCAAAATAAATAGAAAAACCTGACTATGTAGGTTTGGTTTATGGATATTCAAATATATCATGCAAACTGGAATACACAAATAAATTGAATAATAATATAAAGATAAACAAACCTACTTGTCTGGTTATATTTAAATATTAAATTCAGATTGAAAATAATATTCAAAAATAAAGCCCTGGCAATGACCTACTTTCACATGGGGAGACCCCACACTATCATCGGCGCGAGAATGTTTCACTTC
>MHBB01000129.1:19200-21664 GCA_001803185.1 Legionellales bacterium RIFCSPHIGHO2_12_FULL_35_11 | reverse complement strand
TATTTTTTCATGCATGTCTATAAAAATAGACGCGCCTTTACAAAAATCATCATATCAAAGACAACTACACAAGATCAATAACCCATTGATTTATATATTTTTTTGACAAAATTTTGTTGGGATTAGTAAGGCCTGAAGGCCTGTGATTATCTCGTCATACTCTTCTTTTGAGATTTGAGTATCCAAAAACAGATCTCTAGCCCTTGTTATTCGAGTTTGAATAGTTTGATACTGCTTTTGTAATTTGCTGCTTTCTTGAATCTGATGTTCATGCTCTGCAGCGGAGCTCTTCTTTAGCTCGGTATTTATCTCAACTAAAATATGGTCTGGTATTTTCATCCCTTTTAAAACGTCTTCTATTTGAGTCAATATTTTTTCTTCGCTCAAATGATAGCAGTAAGAGCAATCACCCTTGGTTTTCGTGGGACGCATGTACACATATTTTTCTTTCTTGAGTTCGGGGCTATAACCACATCCACAATGCTGACATTTTAATAAGCCTTTTAGAACAAAAGGCTTTGCCGTTCGTTTAAATTTGCTTTTTCTTTTGCCTTGTCTGACCAATTGGCACTCATCGTACAGCTCTTTAGAAATTAAGGCGGGGTGTACGTGTTTGTACAAGATGTCATTATATTTAATGTATCCATAATAAAATGGATTCTGTAGAATCTTCTCAATCTGACTTTTGGATATTTTGCATCCCTTTTTACTTCTCAACCCCTCCTCGATCATCCTTAAACGTATTTCGTCCATTGAATACAAGCCTGTAGCGTAATTTTCGAATATTCTTTTAACAAAGCTTCCATTCCACGCAATGGGTCAATATAAACGTCTACTTTTTCTTTCTTCTTATCCATCCGTTTGCTATTGTTTAACGAGACGTGGGTTGTAATATTTGAACATGATGATTAGCCTTATTCATTACATTTTTTAATTTGTCAAAAATTGCAGCCTCTATCTCTTGGCTCGCTTTTTTGTTGATGGGGTGACAGATAGTGAAATCGCCTTTGCTGGGATAGGTGAGGCGATAACCATCGCCATTTAGTTTTGTGTGAATGGCAATACTTGAAATATAAAAGCTTTCATCTAATACAAAACTAGCGAAGCCAATAAGACCATTCTGCGGCTTTATAAATTCAATCTGTATTTCGGATATATTCATTTTCAGGCTCATGACGTTGTTTGGTTTGAGCCAGTCTTGATTCAACTTGTTCCAAAACCCTAAAAAAACTTACCAAGCTATCTGCGGCAAGCTTTGCTTCGCCTTCCGAGATATCCTCATAAAGCTCTTTAATTGAATCGGTCAAATTTGACATGGCTCATACAATTTTTAACGGTATAAACACACGATAATGGATTTTTTGATTAAGATATAAACAACCACTAGAGATGATTGATCACCTCTAGTGATGATCAATTTCTTTAGCGAGGTAATTGATGAAGGAACGTGTCTTTAATCACTTCCACAGCATCAGCCAGACTCCATCCTTCTGTTGCTATAGTTTGTCCTTGCTGCTCCGTGGCGCGAGAATGGTTATTTTTCAATCGGGGTGCAAGCAGTGGCTCAATATCATTAAGAAACGTAGCATCTTGTAGTTTTAGACTTAAATTATTCGCGAATAATTTTTTTGTGATTGTTTTATTGCAGCGTTTCATGTACTCAGCGAAAACAGTAACGGTTTTTGTAACGTCAAATTCCTTTTCTTTGATGGCCAACCACAAATCGAATGCATCACGCCCTTTCTTGCGCTCATATAAAGCACGCAATTTAGTTGCAAGCAGCTCTTCAAGTTGAAAAGTATTCACCCCTGCCTCGCGAGAATACCACGGAGATTGAACGGCAAATGGAGCTTTGAGGCGATCCAAAACAGCGAAGCTTTCTTGAATGTTAATTTCAATTTTAATTTTTTGCTTGATTGAGGCAGAAACCTCTGGAGAAAAATAAAAGAGTAATTTAAAACTCTGTCCAGTTTGTCGCGTTTTAGGTTGCCCCAGCCATGGTTCTAGACAATCACGTAGAACATCAATGATTTCTTTAATCCCTCCTTTTGCGGTTCTGACCAAATCGATATCCTCACTGTAACGTGCTGCAGGCGAGAAAAATAATTTGTGCAATGCAGTGCCGCCACGAAATGCCAATTGCTCAGATAAAAACGGATTAGAAAAAATCTCAACGATCGCTCTCGATAAAATTAAATCCTGTTCTACTTGCATATCATCAGGCCAAGGCGCAATTTGCCGCCATTGTGTAATATAGGCCATAGGAATCATTCATCAATCTCCAAGTGTGTATTTACAATCACATGCCATTTCTTATTGCGATCAATCGGCTCATAGGGGCTTTGTGGCGATAACCGTACCCAATGCAATGTTTTATCAGCAAGTTTATTGAGTAATGCTTGAGTGAGTAGTTCACCCCCTAAATAATCAAGCAACCACCCTAATCGCTGTAGACCGAATAATT
>MHBB01000129.1:17469-19180 GCA_001803185.1 Legionellales bacterium RIFCSPHIGHO2_12_FULL_35_11 | reverse complement strand
TGATTCAATCAACTCGGAAAGAACGGTTGCTACGTTATTTATCCCAGCCGCATGCTCAGGGCTACTCACCATATCAAATGCCAATAACTCTGGGCTTGCGACCTGAATTGTTCCTGCTAACGTATTAAATTGCCGTGTAACTTGAATATCAATTTGCTTTTTAGCAATAAATTCAATATGGATTCGACCACAGTGAATCGGGGGGCGGTTTTTGAGAGTCACGACTTGAAATCGTTGAGGCTTTTGATGTGCAGCACCATAATATTGAGCGGCACTCAAGAAGCCAACATAATAAGGTAATCCCCAATAACGCATTAAATCAGAGATAAACATCTCGGCTGGCAAACATTCGTAGGCTTGATATTCAGGGGGAACAATCAAGTAAAGCCCTCTAGCAGGACTCACAAGCCACTTGTCTTTTTTAAGGCGATATAATGCATTAAGACAGGCGACTTTTTTCAACCCAAGCGCATTTTCTGCTTCTGGGGTGGTGAAAGAAAAACGCCCTTGCGCTCGTAATTCATTGATAAAATTTAGTGCTTTCATCGAGAATCCATGTGTTTATACTCTTATAATATATCATATTTCGTTATATTACGTGAGTAAAAACACAGATTTTGTTTTTAGCTGACCACTTCTAGCTTATTTTTGAACGACTTATAGGTCTTTTTGCACCATCGATAAAATGTGGGATTGGTCCAATCACTACCATCAATGAGATGGGTTTTGTAAGGTTGAAATGATTGAAGTAATTGGGGAAATTCATCAATCATTCTCTTCGCTACTTGTTTAGATAGTTGCATAGCAGAGGGATAGGTTTTTTTATTTAATTCTTCAGCGCAAAGAGTCTCTACTTGGGCTTTAATAGCTTGGTGGTCTTTATGTGAGCTCTCACCACCTTTGCGTTTTTCTGCTAAGTAGCGTGTATCTTTAAACAGCATGTTTTCAAACTGAGTAAAGTCTAAATTATCATCAGGTAACTCAAATAAATCTTCAGCCTTTTCTTCGCCTCTGTTAGTAACATCAATCTCAAAAATTTTGCATCTCGGGTTTTCAATGATCTTAATTTCTCTGAGTTGATTGGCTTGCGCGTCCTCAAAATTCATCATTAAACACACATGTTTTTCGTTATTTAAATGCCTATATTTTTCTAATAAGGCGGTATAGCCTTTAACAAGGCTGGGATTATTCGCGTGTTTAATATGAAGCACGAAACGATTTTCGTTGGAAATACTGAACTCAAGATTGAGCTGTTTTTCGTCTCGTAAAAGCCTGATGGTGATATTGCTATTCTGCGAAGTCAACCATGTATTACAAACGGTAAAAAATAACATCTGCGAATAATAAACCCTGACATGCCTATATTCTGACTGGTGCCTCGTCCAGAATGTTCGCCAAACGTCCTTATTTTCTATGAGATCTTTGAAGTGATGAATAATAGATGTGATAGCAAGCGTCAATGAGTCAAGGCTATCAGGACACTCCTTGGTTTCCTTTGATAACTCAAGATTAATGAAATGCTGACTGTTCTCTAGCCATTTATACAAGCCTTCATAGTCTTTTTCTAAATCATAATGCTCAAAACTATAATCTTTTAGTGCGTTAAGCGTTTCAATAAAAAATAGTTTATTGGTCTTGAGCTCTTTTAGTGGCGCTTCTTTTCTGGCTTCTTTCGTAGTTTCAAGCCAGATATAGCCTATATCACGATTAA
>MHBB01000129.1:0-17327 GCA_001803185.1 Legionellales bacterium RIFCSPHIGHO2_12_FULL_35_11 | reverse complement strand
AAACGAAGCTTAAATCAAAAAAAGAGTGATGAAACTCACAAAAAGTTGACACAGTTATTTATGACCGGAACAATAGTGCAACGTAAAGATCGCAGCCATCCTCGTGAAAAAATATCTGCTAGAAGATCATTTAATTTTCAAAAAAGGACTAGAAAACATGTTTTTTGAATTTAAAATCAACAACTTAACTCTTAACTTAATGGCAGTGTTCTTAAGGGGAGGCACTGGAAACTGGTCCTAAAGAGATACCGCGCCAGTTCTTTACCCGACATAAATTTAATTCACCAAATATTTGCAATAATTATTCATTCTGCTATAAAATAGAACTATAGGCTCCCTGTTTTGGTGAAATATCATGACTAACAAAGTTTTCTCTGAAAGACTTAACCATAGTCTAAATGAAATAGGAATGCCTGAGAGGATAGAAGAACGAGTGGCAACTTTTTCTAAAATTTTTAAAACCCCAAAATTTAAATCACAAGAAATTCTAAATGGAAATCTTATTCCAGATACCGAGTTACTGCAGAAGCTTGCAGATGAGCTTGAAGTAAGCACGGCGTGGCTTTTAGGTAAGGATAGGGTTAGGCATTAATGGTAGTGGGCATGAATGGATCTCCCAATAAATAACTTAATTGCTTTTAGTAATAGTATTTTTTTTATCTAAATCATCTTTTTTGCCTAAATCTGCACCATCAAAACAAGAACCAAAAAACTTATTTAACCTTTGGCATGATCCACCAGCTAAAGAATCAATAACGCCTGTTCCGCACATGGCACTAGTTAAAACGATTCCTGCTGTTAATGGCATAGCCTGTATTGATAATAAAATAAATGCCGCAACACTTAAGGCAATTACTAAAACTGTGAAATAAAATCCAATAGGAGTAAGACTAAACCGAAAGGCTGAATCAAAAAAAATATAAGACATATTTTTTAAGCCATTCGGAATAATCATTAACCAATTAATTAATATGTTTGATTTTAGATGCTCGGTCCCAGAACTAGAAATGGCGTTATTAATTAAATAAAAGTCTTTTTTTTGATTTATTTTTAATTCATTATCATTTTTTGCCATATTCAAACACCTCTATAACGCAAAATTTAAGCTACCAAATATGCTCTATTACACTGCATATTTCTCCTTCAGCTCGAATGGATCGCAGTAAATTTGCCTGCCTATTTGGTTGCCACATATATTCCTTAACTGAATGGCAGTGTGGCATAAAGCACTTTAAAATCATTTACATGAATTGCCAGCTAATCTCGCTTCTTGCTTAACAATAAAAAGTCGGCAGCAATATCACCCGCATTATGTGGAGTGGTAAAAAACGCCGTCAATTGACCTGCTGGATTAAAAAGCATTATCGCACCGGTGTGCTCTATATTATCTTGCTTTTGTTTTCCCAACTCTTCTGGAGCTATATTAGCATATGCTATTCCTAAATCCTTAGTTAAGCTCTTAATTGCTTCCTCATCTCCCCTGGCACCATAAAAATGCTGATCAAAAGCCTTCACATAATTTCCTAATCTCTCTAAACTATCTCTTTGTGGATCTAGAGTAATCATAACTACCTTAGGTAAAGTCTGAGCTCCATTTTTTTCAAGCAGTCTATATGTGTTTCCCAGCATAGCCATAGTAGTAGGACACATGTATCCGCAATTTGTAAAACCAAAAAAAACCAATGTCCACTGTCCGGTAAGACTTAGATTATTAAATGGTTGATTGTCCACGCCAATCAAACTAAATTGAACCACTGAACGAGGAGAATCTAAAAGGGTTCCTTTAAATAAAGATTTATCAAAACTATAAGAATTGGTATTGTTAGATTTATTTTCTTTACTCAATATTATTTGCGCAAAATAGGAACCAGCAGCTAATGCTGCTAAAGCTATTAACCCTATAACCGTCTTTTTTATACCATTTGTTCTAACTTCCACAACTACCTCACAAATAATGGTCAATCAACAATAAAATAAAAACCAACATCAAATAAACTATAGAAAATCGGAATGTTTGCATTGCAATAACAGGCTGCTCAGTTCGTTTTAATCGAATAGCCCATTGTAAAAATCTTAACCCAAGAATAAGCGCACCTATTAAATAAACATAACCGCTCATACCCACAGCAAATGGTAAAATACTAACTACAATCAATAATATGGTATAAAGCAATATATTTAATTTGGTATATTCGACGCCATGCGTGACGGGCAGCATTGGAATTTTTGCATGCTGATAATCTTTAAATCTATAAATTGCCAGCGCCCAAAAATGCGGCGGTGTCCATGTAAAAATAATTAATACTAATAATAACGCATTGGGATCAAAATGATTTGTAACTGAAGTCCATCCAAGTAGCGGTGGAGCCGCTCCAGCCAACCCACCAATAACTATATTTTGTGAGGTTACTCTTTTCAAATAACCTGTATATATAACCGCATATCCAATTAAGGTTATAAAAGTTAAAATGGCAGTCAGAGTATTTACAAAAATTGCTAAGATAGCAAGACCAAAAAATCCCATAACAAAAGCAAAACTTAGTGCATTGACAACAGAAACTCTGCCTTTTGCAACAGGTCTTTTTTTTGTCCTATCCATTAAACTATCTATCTTTTTATCTACCAAGTGGTTAACAGCCGCAGCACTTCCGGCCGACATGGCAATACCTAGTAAACTTGGAACAATCACATCTATTGATACTGCTCCTGGAGTTGCAAGATACATTCCAACCAAAACTGTAAGCAACATCAAGGCCACTACTCTTGGCTTGCATAACTCTAGATAATCACGCCAGATCGGATAAGATTTTTTAATTACCGCCAGCATATTTGTCTCCTGTAGCAACTAAGTAACGCAAACTTACCATCATTCCTAGAAGCAGAGCTGCCATTCCATTATGCAAAACCGCAACACCTAATGGTAACAAATATATGACATTTATTATACCTAACATAAATTGCATCAATACAATAATTAACGTTAAGAAACCAACTATTCTGACTATTCTCTCCCTACACACAAATAATATTTTCGATGTTAAAGAAACAATATAAATTAATGTAACAATAGCCCCTACACGATGAGTCATTTGTAAAGTAACGCGACTTGCATTATCTAATAGACCACCTTGATAATTATCTCCGATAGAAGAAAATAAATTAAAGGCATGTATAAAATCTAAATCAGGGAAGAATTGGCCATTGCAAGTTGGAAAACCGGCGCATGCTATGCCAGCATAATTTGCACTAACTAACCCACCCAATATTATTTGACAAAATACAATGATTAAACCTAAATTAACGAAATTTCTATATTTCGCAAGATTTAAATGTCGCTGTCCACTCAAATTCCAGCAAATATACACAAGGCTTGAGAAAATTAACATTCCACCAAGTAGATGCCCAATCACAACAATAGGAAGTAATTTTAAAGTAACTGTCCACATTCCTAGTGCTGCTTGAAATATAACTAACAAGATTAGCAAAAGTGGCAACTGCCAAGATAACTTATATTTTTCTTTATTTTTAAATAGGTTAAATACAATAAACAAAATCAATAAAACCAAACTGCCAGCTAAATATCTATGCGCCATTTCGGTCCAAGCTTTATGAGCTTCAATTGGCTGATCTGGATATAGTTTTTGTGATTTCGATAAGGAATCTGTGGCTGAAGGCAGAACTAAATTGCCATAACAGGTCGGCCAATCAGGACAGCCTAAACCAGCATCTGTTAGCCTAGTATATGCGCCAAGCATAACAACAAACAACGCTAAAAAAACTGCCACCAGTGATACTTTATATAAAATTTTCATGAATTTTTAACCAACTTTTTAATATCCTGAAATAAATCATCAGGTTGGCTATCTGCCCTATATTGTAAAATGATATAATTTTCAGGGCTAACTATGAAATAAAATGGTGTATTGGAAAATAGTGCTTTTTCTTGTGGCATCACCACTATTTTCAATAAATTTATACTCAAATTTTTAAGAATTTTAGAATTTCCATCAGTTAATGCGTTATTTTCAGAATTCACCACTAAATACGCATCAACATTATATAAATATCTACCTAACGCTAATCTTACTCTAGAAAGTTTATCTAAATTTCCTAAACAATTTTCATCGCATTTTTCAGGAGAATAGTAGGCTATCCGCCATTTATCATTCTTCTTAAAATTATCTATTAAAATAGGCGGATCAAGTAAAACCCCTCTATTTGTTTCAACTCCACCTAAATAACTAGGATTTTTAAAAAACAGGTATGCTAATACTCCCGGGATGATAAAAATTACAAGAAGCCATAACAATGTTCTAGAGTTTTTTGGTAATTTACTCATAGTTTCTTCTTAAGATTTAAAAAAATAAAGATTATTAAAATAACCAGCGCAAATGCAAACCACTGCACTGCATACCCATAATGACGTGCTGGAGGCATAGAAACGATGGACCATTCCTTAATATAACTATTATCAGTACTATTTTCATCGCGAATAATAAACGGATATACTGATTTTTGCAAAAATTTGCTAATAATTGGTATGTCAATTGACTGGATAATTGACGATCTGGCGCTAATTATCTCTATCTGCTCTCCTAATATCATCCTGTTTACTGATGGATAGTACGCTCTACCGCTTATTTTAACATTATTTAAAGATAAATCAATTTGTGGTAATTTTTTTCTATTACGCAAATCAGCCAGAACCCAGCCCTTATCAATAATTATTATTTTACCATCTTCAAGCAAAAGTGAAATGAGCACATTATATCCAACTCGGTGATTATAATGTTGATTATCTAAAAATAAAATATTATCTAGAAACTTTCCATTTACATTTATAGCCTCATATTGTTCGGGTAATTTTAATTTACCATTCCAATCAATAGCCGGCTTTCGCAGCATTTGCTTAGAAATTTCAACTAAATGCTGTTTCTCAGCAGCACGCTGTAGTTGCCAAAGCCCTAATCTAATAAATAATGAAAAAAAAACAAACGTTATTAAAATCATTGCCCAAGAAGGAGTGAAAGAATATTTAAAACGAGGTAAACTAAGCATCAATAAACCTTAACAAAGTTGGAAGCCTATAGCTTGTGTTAACAATTTAACTTTCAAAAGCCTGATTAGTAATCATTAAACATGTGGCAGCAATGTCCTGGCAATTGACTTAATTGTTACCGAGCATAAATACCGAGTATAACAAATGTTAACAAAAATTTTTATTATCTTAATGATGTTTATCATTCTTGGAGCACTGGCAAAAGGGCTTTTTAGTCTAGTTTCTGGCAAAAGCAAATCTAATATGACTGTTAAAGCCTTAACTGTCAGGGTTATTTTGTCTATAAGTCTTTTTGTTTTTTTATTTCTTGCATTTAAGTATCAATGGATTGTGCCTCACAACCTAGGAGAGTAGTCATGCTATACCTCGCGCAAAATATAAAACGGTTATTTTATTTTTTAATTTTATCATTTTTCTTGGTTGGACAATCATCTTCTGATACGATTGATAACTATATGAACATTGTACATAATATTCCAAGAATGGAAATGAAAGCGGATGTAGACTCTCAGTCTTGGTCTCGTTCAGCTCGAAATGTTTTGATTTTAACTAGCGAAAGTATTGGAGAAAGTTTAACTTTAGCAAATAATGCAGCAGCAAAAACTGGAAACCCTTTTTTTTGCTTACCGCCAGAAGTTGCATTAGATGGGAAACTTTTGAACGATCTAATTCAACAAACATACAATGAAATATCTAGTAATCCTAGCGATAAAAACAAAATGACCGTGTCCCAGGTGGCATTAATAGGGATTATGAAACGCTATCCTTGCAAAGCATAAGTTATTTTTCTAGACCCATTAGTTGCCTCACTGCCATTAAGTTAAGGATTTTGTCATTCCCGCGAAGGCGGGAATCTATCGCTAAAGTGGCACTGTGCCTGCTTAGAAATAGATTCCCGCCTTCACCGGAATGACAGTGTTTTTCTTAACTTAATGGCAGTGCTTAGTTGCCTAATATCTATAATGATCTGGTTTATAAGGTCCTTGAATATCAACCCCAATATACTTAGCTTGTGCGTCTGTAAGTGTAGTCAACTTAGCGCCAATTCTACCTAAATGTAGGCGAGCTACTTTTTCATCCAAACTTTTCGGAAGCACATACACGGTATTTTGATATCTTTTAGTATTCGTATATAATTCTATTTGCGCTAATACTTGATTCGTAAAAGAAGCTGACATCACGAAGCTTGGATGACCTGTTGCACAACCTAAATTTACTAATCTACCTTCTGCCAAAATAATAATTCTTCTGCCATCAGGTAAAATAATATGATCCACTTGCGGCTTTATATTTTCCCAATGATACTTTCGCATGCTTTCTATATCAATTTCAGAATCAAAATGACCGATATTGCACAAAATAGCTTGGTTTTTCATCTTGAGAATATCTGTATGTTTTACAACATGGAAGTTACCAGTGGCAGTTACTACGATATCTACTACATCTGCAACATCTTCCAAAGTAACTACTCTATAACCTTCCATTGCTGCTTGCAGAGCACAGATTGGGTCTATTTCAGTAATATAAACAGTTGCACCTTGACCGCGTAATGCTTGTGCACAACCTTTACCAACATCACCAAAACCAATAATCAACGCGATTTTACCAGCAATCATTACATCAGTAGCACGTTTAATACCATCTAATAATGATTCTCTGCAACCATATAAGTTATCAAATTTTGATTTCGTCACTGAATCATTTACATTAATTGCAGGCATTTTTAATTGGCCGCTTTTAGCCATTTCATAAAGCCTAGCTACTCCTGTAGTAGTCTCCTCAGAAACACCAATAATGTCATTTAAAAGCATAGGATATTCATCATGAATAATTTTTGTAAGATCTCCACCATCATCTAATAACAAATTAGGTACCCAACCATCTGGGGTGATGATAGTTTGCTTTACACACCATTCATATTCTTTTTCTGTTTCGCCTTTCCAAGCAAAAACTGGAATGCCCGCAACTGCCATCGCAGCCGCAGCATGATCTTGAGTTGAAAAAATATTACATGATGACCATCTAACCTCAGCCCCTAAATGGACTAAAGTTTCTATCAATACAGCAGTTTGAATTGTCATGTGCAAACAACCAGCAATTCTTGCGCCTGCTAGTGGCTTTTGACCACCAAATTCTGCCCTCAATGCCATTAAGCCTGGCATTTCAGTTTCAGCTATTGATATTTCTTTTCGGCCCCACTCAGCCAAAGATATGTCAGCTACTTTATAATCAAATTTTATATCAACATCTTTAACATCTAACATATGCTTTCTCTCTCTGTAACAGAAACAGCTTTTTGCAATAACTCAACTTTATCAAGCTGTTCCCAAGGTAAGTTATCACGTCCGAAATGACCATAAGAAGCTGTTACACGATATATTGGTCGCAGTAATTGTAAATTATCAATAATACCTTGTGGTGTTAAATCAAAATGAGTATTAATTAATTTTACAATTTCCTCATCACTAATATTACCTGTACCAAAGGTTTCTACATGAATTGAAGTTGGCTCGTGCATACCAATTGCGTAAGAAATTTGAATTTCACACTTATCAGCTATTCCAGCAGCAACAATATTTTTAGCAACGTAACGACATGCATATGCTGCTGATCTATCAACTTTGGAAGGATCTTTTCCAGAAAAACAACCACCACCATGTCTTGCCATACCGCCATAAGTATCGACTATTATTTTTCTACCTGTTAATCCACAATCACCTAAAGGGCCACCAATTACAAATCGTCCTGTTGGATTAATTAGATATCTAGTAGATTTAGTCAACCAATCCTCTGGCAAAACTTTTTTAATAATTTCTTCACGTACCGCAAATTCTATATCTGCTTGCTTTACACTAGCTTCATGCTGCGTAGAAAAAACAATAGTATCAACTGATACAGGTCGGCCGTCTATGTAATTCATAGTTATCTGGCACTTTCCATCTGGTCGCAACCATGACAAAATACCATTTTTACGTAGCTCTGCTTGTTTTTCCATTAAACGATGAGCATAAGCAATTGGTGCTGGCATATAAACATCTGTTTCACGAGACGCATAACCAAACATCATACCCTGATCTCCGGCACCTAACTTTTTAGTAGTTTGGTTATCTACTCCTTGGGCAATATCAACTGATTGTTTGCCAATAGCTGATAATACCGCGCATGACTCCCAATCAAAACCCATATCAGAACTATTATAACCAATATCTTTAATTACATTTCTAGCAATTGATTCAACGTCTACCCATGCCTTAGTAGAAATTTCACCTCCAACCAAAACCATCCCTGTCTTAACAAAAGTTTCGCAAGCAACTCGGGCATTAGGATCTTGCGCAATAATTTCATCTAATATTGCGTCTGATATTTGATCTGCAATTTTATCCGGATGACCTTCTGTTACTGATTCAGAAGTGAAAACATTATATTTACTCACTGTACTTATACTCCGTCATAAGGTTAATAAACTGATTGAAGATTACTTCAATATCATGTGGTCCAGGGCTGGCTTCTGGATGCCCTTGGAAACCCAAGGCAGGCCTATGCCTATGTATAATACCTTGCAAACTATTATCAAACAAGGACCTATGTGAAATTATCAAATCATCTGGTAATGTTTTTTCATCAATTGTAAAACCATGATTTTGGCTAGTGATAAAAACTTTTCGCAACATATCCGTCGAAACTACAGGATGATTTGCTCCATGATGACCAAATTTCATTTTTACTGACTTTGCACCACAAGCAAGAGCTAAAATTTGAAAACCAAGACAAACTCCCAAAATTGGTATATTTGCATTTAAAAATTCTCTAGTTGTGGTAATTGCATAATCACAGGCTTTCGGATCACCAGGACCATTTGATAAAAATATCCCGTCTGGCTGCATTTGTAGCACTTCTTTACTCGGAGTTTTTGCTGGAACTATAGTAATATGACAGCCTAAATCGTATAAAATTTTTAAAATACTATTTTTTACTCCAAAATCATACACTACAACGTGAAACTGCAAAGGCTTTGAATTATATCCCCACTCGCCTAATCCCTCATGCCAGCACTCTATAACTTCTCTAGATACCTTGACGGCTAAATCAGCGCCATCTAATCCTGAAAAATTTTTAGCAAGTTGGATGCAATGATCTGTATTTTCAATATTTGTACTTATACACGAATTAATTGAGCCAAAATCTCTTAATTTATGTGTCAATGCTCTTGTATCTATATCTGATATTGCAACAGTATTATTTCTTTTAAGAAAATTGGAAAGAGATTCTGTTTTGCGATAGTTACTTGCTAAGTTTGCATATTCTCTGATAACTAAACCCTTAGCCCAAATTTTAGTTGACTCATTGTCCTCTGGATTACAACCAGTATTGCCAACATGAGCTGCCGTTAAGGTGATAATTTGCTCAGCATATGATGGGTCTGTTAACATCTCTTGATACCCAGTCATAGCGGTATTAAAAACCAACTCTCCAACCCCATCGCCAGATGCGCCAATTGATTTGCCATGAAAAACAGTACCATCAGCAAGTGCTAGAATAGCCGATTCATTCTGCATTTATCTCCCCATATTTTTGTATACTCTGAAGTACATCAATTAGAATTTCATATCTTCAAAAAATTTCTTCACTCCATCAAACCAAGAGCTAATTTTAGGTGAATGTTTATGTTTAGAGTTTTGGAGAGATTCTTGAAATTTATTTAAATGTTCTTTTTGTTCTTTATCTAAGCTTACAGGAGTCTCAACAACTACTTTACAAAGCAAATCACCTTTAGCATGACTACGAACTGATTTTATCCCTTTCCCTCGTAATCTAAAAGACTTTCCAGTTTGAGTTTCTGCTGGGATTTTTAAAGTGACTCTGCCTTCTAATGTTGGAACTTCAATAGAACCACCTAATGCAGCAACTACAAAACTAATTGGTACTTCACATAATAAATCACTGTCTTGTCGCGTGAAAATGGCATGCGGCTTTACACTTACTTGTACAAACAAATCACCTGTTCCACCACCATGAATACCAGCCTCACCTTCTCCACTTAAGCGGACTCTATCATTGTTGTCTACGCCTGGAGGTATTTTTACTGTGAGTTTCTTGCTTTCTCGAACTCTACCTTCTCCGTGACAATTATCACATGGATTAGTTATTGTCTTGCCTGCACCTTCACAAGTAGGGCATGTTTGCTGAATAGAAAAAAATCCTTGCTGAATACGGACTTGTCCGACACCATTACATGTTTCACAATTTTTCTGTTTTGAACCATTTTTAGCACCAGTTGCATCACAAGTTCCACAAGGTGTATGCCTAGGTACATTAATTTCAATTTGCGTACCATGCGCAGCTTCTTCTAAAGTTAACTGGATATTATATTGTAAATCCGAACCACGTTGCGCTCTTGTTTGCCTATGGCCACCACCCTGGGAAAAAATATTTTCAAAGATATCGCCAAATACATCGCCAAAACCACCAAATCCGCCGAAACCGCCAGAACCACCCATTCCGTCGACACCAGCATGACCAAATTGATCATAAGCAGCTCTTTTATCCCTATCAGATAAGACGGCATATGCTTTCTGAATTTCTTTAAATTTTTCTTCAGCCTCGCTATCCCCGGAATTTCTGTCAGGATGATATTTCATCGCTAATTTTCGATAAGCCTTTTTAATTTCACTTTCATCAGCACCACGCTTTAAACCGAGGAGCTCATAATAATCTTGTTGATGCATGAAACACTCTCATTAATAATTTTTAAAAAAAAACTCCCAAAGCCGGAGCTTTGAGAGTTTATAGAACAGATTATGCTATTTTTTGTTATCATCGTCATTAACTTCTTCAAACTCAGCATCAACAACACCTGCGTCATCTTTACCGTCAGATCCTGAAGTAGAATCAGTGCTTCCTTGTTTAGCGCTTGACTTTTCAGCTTCTGCCTTCTTAGCGTATACTTTTTCAACCATTTTTGAAGAAACATTTGTTAGTGTTGCGATTTTATCTTCTATTTCTGCCTTATCGCTTCCTTTTAAAGCCTCTTTCAGATCTGAAATTGCTGATTCAATACCAGACTTTTCAGAATTATTCATTTCTCCTTCTAAATCTTTTAAAGATTTTTCAGAGCTATGAATTAAATTATCAGCTTTATTCCGCACCTCTACTAATTCTTTAAATTTCTTATCTTCATCAGCATGAGATTGAGCATCTTTAACCATTTCCTCAACTTCTTCATCACTCAAACCACTAGAAGCTTTGATTACTATAGATTGCGCTTTACCGGTTGCCTTATCTTTTGCAGAAACATTTAAAATACCGTTAGCATCTATATCAAATGTTACCTCAATTTGTGGAACACCACGTGGTGCAGGTGGAATATCTGTTAGATCAAATCGACCCAAAGATTTATTCGCGCTAGCTTGCTCACGCTCACCTTGCAACACATGCACAGTAACTGCAGTTTGGCTATCATCTGCTGTTGAGAAGACTTGGTTAGCTTTAGTTGGAATAGTAGTATTTTTATCTATAAGCTTGGTCATTACACCACCTAAAGTCTCAATACCTAGAGAAAGAGGAGTAACATCCAGTAATAAAATATCCTTCACATCTCCAGATAATACGGCTGCCTGAATTGAAGCTCCTATTGCAACAGCTTCATCTGGGTTCACATCTCGACGTGGTTCTTTTCCAAAAAACTCTTCAACTGTCTTTTGTACAAGTGGCATACGTGTTTGACCACCCACCATTATAACCTGATCAATCTTAGATACTGTTAAGCCAGCATCTTTTAATGCTGTTTTAAGTGGAGGAATAGTTCTTTCAACTAATTTTTCAACTAGTGATTCTAATTTTGCTCTTGTTAACTTTAAGTTTAGATGCTTAGGACCTGTGCTATCAGCTGTAATATATGGCAAATTAACATCAGTTTGTTGAGAAGAAGAAAGTTCTATTTTTGCTTTTTCTGCTGCTTCTTTTAAACGTTGTAAAGCTAGTGGGTCATTATGTAAATCTATCCCTGTATCTTTCTTAAATTCAGCAACTAAATACTCAATCAATGCCAAATCAAAATCCTCTCCACCAAGGAAAGTATCTCCATTAGTAGCTAATACTTCAAATTGATGTTCGCCATCTACCTCTGCAATTTCAATGATAGATATATCAAAAGTACCACCACCCAAGTCAAATACGGCAATTACCGAATCACCACGTTTTTTATCCATGCCATAAGCTAGTGCTGCAGCTGTTGGCTCGTTGATAATACGCTTCACATCTAGCCCAGCAATTTTACCAGCATCTTTTGTTGCCTGACGTTGTGAATCATTGAAATAAGCTGGCACAGTAATAACCGCTTCTTTAACTGTTGTACCTAAGTAATCTTCTGCTGTTTGCTTCATTTTACGCAACACTTCTGCAGAAATTTGTGGTGGAGCTTTGTCTTCATTTTTTACTCTCACCCAAGCATCACCATTATCTGCTTTCACAATTGCGTACGGAACCATTTTGCGATCTTTTTGTACGATTTCATCATCAAACTTCCGACCTATTAATCTTTTAATCGCATATAATGTATTATCTGGATTTGTAACTGCTTGACGTTTAGCAGGTTGGCCAACTAAAATTTCATTATCATTGGTAAAAGCCACAATAGACGGTGTTGTACGTTGTCCTTCATGATTTTCAATAACCTTTGGCTTACCACCTTCCATTACTGCTACACAAGAATTTGTTGTACCTAAATCGATTCCGATAATTGCCATTTTCTAACTCCGATATATTGTCTTTTAACTGTTAAATATACATATGGGGAATAAAATTATGATTTCAAGTCAATCATTCAATTTTATTTTGCAACAATAACTCGCGCAGGACGAATAACTCTGCCACTTAACGTGTACCCCTTCTGATAAACCGCGATAATTGTATTTGGTTTAGCGTCCGATTCCTGCATTGACATAGCCTCATGAAGCTCTGGATTAAATAATTCGCCAACAGGATTTATTTGATCAACATTATATTTAGATATAGCATCTAAGAATAACTTCATAGTAAGCTCTAAGCCTTCATGCATCGCTTTATTTTTTTCCTTCTCAGAAAGTTGTAAAGCTTGCTCAATACTATCAATTACTGGCAGCAATCCATCAATTAATTTTTCAACACCATATTTATGGGCATTTGCTATATCTCGTTCCGAACGACGACGTACATTTTCTAGTTCAGCTAAAGCTCGTGTGGCCTTTTCCCAATTTTCATGCGCTTTTTGTTCTGCTATGGTTAATTTTTGCTCGAGAACAGAAACGTTTGGATATTCCAGGCTTTCAATCTCTTCCTCCTCATCATCAGTAAAATCCATCAAATCCTCATCATCCATTGCTAACTCTTCTTCTTTATTTAATACATCTTCTTTAAACTTACCCCAATCTTTATCTTTTTTGCTACTCATAGACTAACTCCCAATATCCAATAGACTTAAGTTTAATTCTGATATGTATATGGGGATAGAATTTATTATTTCAAGTTTCCTATTTATGGTTAATTTAGTATATATCAAAATATATGTTGGATTTTTTTAAAAAATAAGTTGGAATATCTATTTTTAAATGCTACAATGATGTTCCAGTTAATTAGGATATATAGAAAATGTCAGAAAAAGTTCGTGGTACAGTAAAGTGGTTTAACGAAAGCAAAGGCTTTGGTTTTATTGAAAGTAATGGCAAAGATTACTTTGTTCATTTCAGTGCAATTATGGGAAGTGGTTTCAAAACCCTTACTGAAGGTGCTGCAGTTATGTTTAAACCAGGCCAAGGTCAAAAAGGACCTCAGGCTGAAGAAGTTGAAGTGGTTTAGCAATAATTATACCATTAAAAAGCGATTTCAGATTGGAATCGCTTTTTTTTGCTTTTAATTTTATATTTGAAAATCTTGTAAACACCAATAGACTTCTTTCGAAACTCTCTCCAGCAGATTACGTTCTTTTGATTTTTTCTCACACCCTTTGTTTAATACGATTTGACAAACTAAAAATTAAAATATAGGATAACCTTGTTTTTAGATGGCGCGGGGTGTCGGAAATCCGGCTGAGAATTACCCGTCGAACTTGATCTGAGTCATATCAGCGTAAGGACGCCTTCAATAAATCCATGTCCTATTGGTTCCTATGGACAGGATCCCTTTTGCCATCTCCTTGAACCTAGCAAAAGCAGTTGAGTTCTACTACGAATCACTGCCATTAAGTTAAGAAAAACACTGTCATTCCCGCGAAGGCGGGAATCTATTTCTAAGCAGGCACAGTGCTACTTTAGGGATAGATTCCCACCTTCGCGGGAATGACAAAATCCTTAACTTAATGGCAGTGCTACTACGAATGCCTACTGCTTTTTCTAGGTTAAATTATTCACATTCAATAGGAGTTATGGCTATGTCTCATTTATCCACCAGAACCACTTTATTACTGAATTGGTATGCAAATCCTTACCACACGCCAATCTTTGTGGCAGAACAACTCGGTTTTTATTCAGAGGAAAACATTAAACTTGCTATTTTAGAACCAGCTGATCCAAGTGATGTTACGGAGATTGTTGGATTAGGAACTGTAGATTTTGGTGTAAAGGCCATGATTCATACAGTAGCTGCAAAGGCGAAAGGATATCCTGTGACATCCATTGGTACATTGCTTGATGAGCCACCAACTGGATTGATTGCATTAAAATCAAGTGGAATTAATTCATTTCAGGATATTGTAGGCAAACGTGTTGGTTATATCGGAGAATTTGGTAAGAAAATCATTGATGACTTAGCATGTCTTGCTGGTATTGACCCTAATAGTTATCAGGCAATCCGAATTGGAATGAACGTTACAGATGCAATTTGTCGAGATGTCATTGATACAGGAATCGGGTTTATTAATTTTCAACGCATTGAATTAGAGCAACGCAAAGGTGAAACGGTTTTTTTACGTATTGATCAATTAGCAGGTTTAGGCTGTTGTTGTTTTTGCTCCATCCAATTTATTGTGCCAGAACAAACGTTGCAAAATCCTGAATTAGTTCGCGGGTTTCTTAATGCCACCCAACGAGGAGCGGCTTATACCACTGAGCGCCCAGAAGAAGCTTATGAATTATTATGTCAGACAAAGCCCCAATTACGTACGCCCATGTATCAAAAGATTTTTACACACACATTGCCATTTTTTTCGCGTTCATTGCACAATGTAGAGAGAGATTGGAATAAAGTAGGGCGCTATACCAAACACTTGAATATTATTGATAAAAACTTTGATGTCGCTCAATGCTACACCAACGATTTTTTACCTCAAATACCATACTCGGATTTAAAGCCCATTGCTTGTTGTCTTGAAGTTTAAGAGTAACAATGCAAGCAGGAATTGTTGGCATGGGAATCATGGGGCGTTTGCTTGCACTTGCATTGCATAATGCTGGTTGGCAAGTTACGCTCTTTGAGAAGAGCACAGGCGACACAAATTGTAGCCTCGCTGCTGCAGGATTATTAACACCTCTTTCTGAATTAGACAGGGCAAGCTTATTAATTTTTCATCTAGGCCAAGAATCTATTCAGACAGGTTGGCCTCGTATCCTTCAACAATTATCGGAAAAATCCATTTATTTTCAAAAATCAGGAACGATTGTGCTATGCCATCCACGCGATCAAGCGGAGTGGATGAGTTTTAGTCAACGTATTACAAATCAACACCCTGAAAGTTCTCTACACTTTCATCAATTAACCAGCGCTGTTTTAAGAGAGCTTGAACCTGAACTCACTAAATTTGAAACCGCTTATTATTTTCCTGATGAAGCGCATATTGACTGCCAATCATTAATGCCTGCTCTCAAGCAATATTTCGATAACAACAATGTAACATGCTTTTTAAACACACCGACTTTATCAATTAATCCAAATTTGATTACCACTCAACTAGGCTCACATCATTTTGATATGGTTTTTGATTGTCGAGGATTGGGGGCTCACTCTACGTTTCATAATTTACGTCCGCTGCGTGGAGAGTTACTTTGGTTACATGCACCAGAAGTCAAATTACAGCGACCTATTCGGTTTTTACATCCACGATATAGCCTTTACATTGTACCAAGACCCGGAAATATTTATCTTGTGGGTGCCAGTGAAGTTGAAGCAAATGATCATAGTCCAATTTCAGTTCGCACTACATTGGAATTATTAACAGCAGTTTATTATCTTCATGCTGGCTTTGCCGAGGCTCGTATTATTAAAACAGTGGCGCATTGTCGGCCTACTTTATCTAATCACTTGCCATGCATCAAATTCACAGATGGACTTATTGCTGTTAATGGCCTTTATCGTCATGGTTATCTCATTGCTCCGGCATTAGTAGAGGAAATTTTACGTAGTCTTCATAGCTATCATCAATCCATTCGATATCCAGAAATTTGGGAGCGTTTACCATGATTAACATTTATTTTAATGATGAGAGTCACCAAGTAGAGTCTCAATCATTACAAGAATTTTTATTACATAAAAACCACATTGACTCACATTTTGCAATCGCGATAAATAGTCTATTCATTCCACGCACAGCTTATAAAACGACCTTGTTATATGATGGTGATCGAGTGGATATGATTGTTCCAATGCAGGGTGGGTAAGCAATGTGGAATTTAGCTGGAAAAATATTAAACAATAGGCTGTTACTTGGAACAGCATGTTATCCATCTTTGGACATAATGGATAATGCAATTAAGGTTTCTGAAACAGAAGTTATTACACTTTCAATAAAGCGCCAAATACCTCAAGGTTCTGGTGGAGAAGCTTTTTGGCAGGTGGTTAAAAATTCTGGTTGCCATATTTTACCCAATACAGCAGGGTGTCGTGATGCAAAAACAGCTATTAATACCGCAATGTTATCAAAAGAATTGTTTGATACTTCATGGATAAAATTAGAAGTTATTGGAGATGAGTATCATCTGCAACCAGAACCGTTTGAATTAGTTTGTGCTGCTAAATTGTTAGTTAAAGAAGGATTTGAAGTTTTCCCCTATTGCACTGATGACTTAGTGATATGCCAAAAATTAGTTGATGTTGGTTGTAAGATATTAATGCCTTGGGCAGCCCCTATTGGTTCAGGTAAGGGATTAATTAATCCCTTTGCCTTAGAAACATTACGCCATCGTTTTTCAAAAATAACCTTAATTGTCGATGCGGGTATCGGCAAACCTTCTCATGCAGCACAAGTTATGGAATTAGGTTTTGATGGCGTGCTATTGAATACAGCAGTTGCTCTTGCAAATAA
>MHBB01000128.1 GCA_001803185.1 Legionellales bacterium RIFCSPHIGHO2_12_FULL_35_11 | reverse complement strand
ATAATTTGCCAGAAGATACTGTGTTCATTACCATGATGGAATACCTACCTGGCGAATCATTACTTGATGTTATAGATAATAAAAATCCCATATCAAGAGAGGATTATTTTAATATTATATTAGGGGCTGTTTACAATTCACATCGGTAACCACATAAATCCGCACCCCAAAGCCACCATTGACGAATAATTTCTTTTCAATTTGTCATATCTCGTTGCTATCGCACGAAAATGTTTAAGTCGCGCAAAAACATTTTCAACCAAATGTCTGTATTTATACAATCCCCAATCCATATCATCATTTCCTGTTTTGGAATTACTCTTTCTTGGAATAACTGGTACTGATTCTTTTGCTCGAACAATATCACGAAGCTCTTCGCTATCGTAACCTTTGTCCGCAATCATATAATCTGCATCAGGAAGTTTTACAAAAAATTCAGGAGCAACTTTGCAATCATGCACTTCACCACCAGTAATTTCAAAATCGACTGGGAGGCCATACGCATCTGTAGCCATGTGAATTTTTGTCGTATTTCCAGCTACGGATTTACCAATGCCTTCATCTTCATCACTTGCGGCACCAGTACTATGTTGATGAGCTTTTACGATGCTTCCATCAATGAATTCCCATTCAAGATCTGGCTCATTCACAAGCGTTTTAAAAATTTTCATCAATTTATTTTTTGACGACCAGCGATTGAATTGTTGATAAATCGAAATCCATATACCAAAAAAAGATGGAAGGTCACGCCAAGGCAATCCTGTGCGCATGCGATATAAAATTCCTTCAACTGTTTTTCGAAGGCCGGGCTTGTCATAAATCCCGTGTTGACGCATGATTGTCCTTAGTTTCGACCAAAGCTCATCTGTGAGCATAAGTCGGATCATTGCAAACTCGTTTTATTGTTGATTGAGGAATCGCAATTTTACGAGTTTGCTCTTATAAATCAATTTATTACAGCGAATTGTAAACAGCCCCTAAACAGACCCTATTATTT
>MHBB01000127.1 GCA_001803185.1 Legionellales bacterium RIFCSPHIGHO2_12_FULL_35_11 | reverse complement strand
TCAAAATCACTTTTGGCTTTTAATATTATTAAATATGTGGGTGCCGCCTATCTGATTTATCTTGGCATTAAGGGCTTATTAGAAAAGCAGACTTCTTCTAATAAAGTTACTATTGAAAAATCCGTTAAAGAAATTTCTGCTGCTCAAGCTTTTCGACAAGGAATTCTATGTAATGCCTTAAACCCAAAAACAATTTTATTTTTTCTTGCATTATTTACGATGATGATTAAACCTTCTACGTCATTAGCCACTCAAGCTGGCTATGGAATAGAAATTTCTATTATACATTTCTCATGGTTCTCTTTAGTTGCATTATTCTTTTCTCATCCAAAAGTAAAATTATTTTTAGGAAGTTTTTTTCATTACATCACAAAAGCCTTTGGTGGTTTACTCGTTATTTTTGGTTTGAAAATTGCGACGATATCTCAACATTAAAGGGCCGCTCCAAAAGTTATCCAAGGAAAAAATAGATGAAAAGCACAAAATCCTCTGAACCCAACTCCTCCAACCTTCAGTTGGAAGGCAGACAATTAAGCCAGCTTGAGGAAGCCACCCTGAGAACAACTCACCTTATGGCTGAATTGGAGAATCAGGAAAAATTTGATTCTCAGCATTTAGAAACCTATCGCCAACTTATTGTAAGCTTGCTGGAAACAGGCAAATATACTGATTGCATCTGTTATGCGAAACAAGCTATCGCACTTTTTTCAGGATCCTTAGCTCTCGCAGAGATTTATTATTCGCGCGCTAATTCT
>MHBB01000126.1 GCA_001803185.1 Legionellales bacterium RIFCSPHIGHO2_12_FULL_35_11 | reverse complement strand
GCAAAAATAACGATTAACCGGTTGATTTTATTTTGTTATTTGTATAACCTAGCTACAATTATTCGGGACTTTAGGGTATTTTACCAAACATGGGGTGCAGATGCGCTTCACAAACTTTTCTGTAGCCGTTATAGGTACTGGCTTCCAATGTTTTTTCAGCGATTGCCATATAGTCTTTGAGAAGCTCGCCTGTTGTAGCCTTTATCAAAACATGACCAAATAACCGCGCACGTTTTGAATCGTGAAAATAATCAGCGTAGTTAAATGTACCTAACCCAATGGCATTAATAATTTCACCGCGTAAACGTTCAGCATATTTTAAATTTGCTTTGGTCGGCTCAAGTTTGAGTGTTTCACGGCAAAGTACGCCACGATATCTAAATACAATTCGAATACAGTGACCAGTCCCCCAGCGCCTAATATTTACCCCACGCGCAGGCTGTAGTTCGTTGCTTTGTTTCCGTTCTCCACCCATCTCTCGACCTCAATTAAATTGACCCAAATATTACCATCAGGACCTATTTTGCATTGTATCCCATCAAGCCACACTCCTTTTTTTCGTTTGGCATGAACAGCATTGGATGTGTCGCCTGTTTCTTGGCAGTATTTTTTCATTTTCACCCATTTTATCATTCCATTACTCCATTGTTATCTTATAATTACAGTCAATCTATTGTTGCTTTGGTTTTGGCGCCGCATTGAGTACAACTGGTTTTGCCCACATTGACTTCCAAAATAATGTGATAAAGCCTTACAAGCTGAAGTTCAGAGAAAAAATTTGATGGCATTAGATCATCGAAATAAATTGATCGGATGTTTTGTATTGAAGAGTTGGATAAGTCAGCAATATTTTTGAGGTTGTAATTCGTTGACTCCAATAAATACTGAATCATTCCTTTATAAACCAGCAATCTTGCATCGCTTTTCACAACAGCACTCCTTATTCCATTTGTTTGTTATTTTTTTTGTCCAATGTCTAAAAGTATCTATATATGCATATTTTATAAACTTGGTGAGTAAATACTTTAGGCTTTCACAATTGAAACAATACTTTAAGTTGCTATTTAATGCAACCACAGATTTAAATAAATTTAACTTTAAATACAACTTAATCCATGATTGATATTTTTTGCGAATATTGAGTTAATTAAACAGTGAAGGTATACTGCATTCATCAAATTACTGGGGAACGGCTTGGAAAGAGAGCATTTTGTTCATGGCTTCGCTCGAAGAATTACCATGCTTATGCAGCAAGCCAATTTGGTATCGCCCAACTCCAAAGCAGGGGTGAAGGTTAGTAAGTTGGCCGAGATTAGCGGCTGCTCTCATCAGATGGCTCGGCGTTATGTATTGGGCGAAGCATTGCCTGATGTGAACGTCACCTACAAAATCGCAAAATGGCTTAAGGTATCACCAGGCTGGCTTTTGTTTGGGGAAGAAACCAAGATCCCAAATAATATTGATCAAAAAAATTTGATTCAAATTGAACCTGACTTGCTTGAATATATTTTAACCAAGAGTGCTTCTTTGTTTACTATTACGAAAGATACCAATGAGCTGATTAGTTTTATTATGGATATCATTAACGATGCGATTCATATTAAAGCAGATAAAAATGAAATTTTAAAAATCATCGATATTTCGATAAATTCCGCTACACGTTTTAATGGAATTAAACATGACAACCGAGCTAAAACAGCTTGATACAGCTGCTCCAAAAGAAATTGAGACAACCCTTTACCCAAAAATACTGGATATTTTGTTTGAGAATCGCCGGTATATTAAAAACATTTTCTTAAATATCAACGGACTATATGACATTGCTCATATTGGGGTAACAATCATCGACCCCGCTAGTGAAATCGTCGTTTTTTCATCAACACCCAATATTGAGTACAATCTGATACACCAGAATCTATGGAAAAATGATCTTTGCTTTTCGCCACGACAGCATAACAATAACAGGCTTTCTTGGTGGGATACGCAGTTTGATGAAATAGAAAAAATTAAATTAAAAAACAATAAATTCACGGTTGGGATGACGATTACTAGACAGGTTAACGATTTCTGTCTGTTGTTTTCATTTGCAACACGCTCAAAGAAAAAAGACTTGCGCGAGTATTATGAATCGAACATATTTGGTTTGATTGATGTTGGTGATTATTTTTACAAATCAATTATGAGCATTTATTCTTCCATTAGTGTAAAATATACACCGCCCAAGCTGGATAATTTAATGTCAAAGGCATCCGTAATTAGTAGTAGATCTTACTTGAAATTAGTTGTAAGTAATTCTGAATGAGTGGAGCCATATAATGGAAGCAAACAAAGTGATAAAATTAGGTAATCCACTACTCAGATTAGTTTCCGAGCCAATTGCAAATAATGAATTTGGTACAGATGCATTAAAAACATTAGCTAATACTCTTTTTGACGTGATGGCACAAGAAAATGGACTTGGACTGGCTGCGCCTCAAATTGGAATCAATAAACGAGCAATCGTATTTGGTATGGATAAACATCCGATACATACCGAATTGCCACCAATACCTTATACTGTTTTATTCAATCCCTCTTTTGTACCAACATCAGATATTTGTGTTGAAGATTATGAAGGCTGTCTGAGTGTTGGTAATTTGAGGGGCAAAGTATCCCGTTACAAATCAATCCGTTACCGTGGTTATGATGCTAATGGACATTTGATAGAAAGAGAAGTATCCGATCTACATGCTCGTGCAGTGCAACACGAACTTGATCATTTAAATGGTGTAATTTTTCTGGATAGAATTACAAATCATAGCTCGCTTGGTTTTCATGAAGAATTAGTCCTGTCTGGCGTTCTTCCTTCAAATATGCCTGATTAATACATGTTTAACGTTTCAAAAAAAACAATCATTAGTGGAGCTATTGGAAATGCCCTGGAAATGTATGACTACGTTATTTGGGGACTTTTTTCAGTATATCTATCGAAAGAATTTCTTCCTCCTCAATCTAAATTCTCAGATATTTTCTTTTTATTTTTAATCACTTATATTCTTAGACCGATAGGCAGTGTAATTGGTGGAATACTTGCTGATCAAATCGGACGAAAACGAATTCTTACCTTAAGTATCTTTGTAATGGGTATCTGCACTAGTATCGTCGGCATACTGCCTTCTTATGAACGTATAGGGGTTATTTCAGTATTTCTTTTGTTATTTATTCGATTAATACAAGTGTTTTCTGTGGGAAGCGAATATATTAGTTCAATTTCTCTGCTAATAGAAAGCTGTGACAAAAAGAGAAGAGGATATTTTGGTTCTTGGGCTGCTTTTGGTGTCAATGCAGGCGTATTAATCGCATCTTTAATCGGCACACTTGTACTTTATTTGATTGATATCAACATGCTTCCTGCATGGGGATGGAGATTAGCATTTATTTTTTCTTTCATTACGATGTTAGTTGGTTTTTGGATTAGGAATTCCATTCCAGAAAGTTTGGGGTTTATTGCTGAAAATGCAAGAAGGGAAAAAAGATCGTTTAATGAAATTGTTACCGAGACGCGCGGTGTAATTAAATTACAATTTTTTGAATCACTTTTAGTTTTTTTCTTAGTATTGTTTGGGGTATCTACAACCATACTAATATTTATTTATGCACCGATTCATATGATAACTATTAACAATATTCATAACACTCGATCTTTTATAATTAATTCATCTAGCTTAGCATTATTGATTGTTTTAGTGCCATTTTTTGGGTTTTTGTCTGATATCTTGGGTCGTATTAAAGTCATTAGCATCGGTACTATAGCTCTTGTAATTTTAGTTATTCCTTACTTTAACGTATTATCATCGGGAACTTTTTTTCAAATCCTACTATTTCATATTCTGATTGGGATTCCATGCGCATGTATATTCGCCGTTACACCTGTTTTTATGACGGAAATATTTCCTTTATCCGTGAGATGCTCAATAACAAACCTTATATATTCATTAGCAGCATGTTTGGGCGGGGGAGTTACTCCGTTAATTGCATTAAAGCTAAGCAGTGAACTGCATGGCCGTTACTCACCAGGCCTCATAATATTAATTTTAGGATGTGTTAGCCTTGTTTTATTGAGTCTTTTTGTGAAAAAAAATAAAAATACATTTAGTGGCCTGGCTCTGGTGAGGGAAACACCTGCTGTTATGGCAGGGAACCACATGGATACTCTATGATTGTTAAGCCATGAAGGAGTTTATTAAGACCTAAACAAATTATCTCCCCGTGCCTCAAATAGGTGTTGATAAGTCTCATCTTCCCCAATCAACTCCAAAGCATAATCTAATGCGCCAAGAATCACCGATTTATTAAACCCATCCATTCCCGATTTAACCACCAACCCGCCAAACTCAATTT
>MHBB01000125.1 GCA_001803185.1 Legionellales bacterium RIFCSPHIGHO2_12_FULL_35_11 | reverse complement strand
ATTTGCAAACACAATTAGTGGCCAATGCCATAGATAAAGAGAATATGAAATCAATCCAATAAAGACAGTGATTGGATTTGACAAAAGCTGATTAGCAATAAAGGAGTGCTGTTCCCCAATCTTAATAAATAAAACAGCACCTATGCATGGCAATAATATATAGGCGCTTGGCAATTGAGATTTATCTAACAAGCATGCCGGTACGATCATCATTACAAGTGCGCAAAGCGAAAGAAAATGACCTGTATATTTAGATTTAAAGGTGCTGATGTAATCAGGGTTAATAGCTGCTATGGCACCCAATAGCAATTCAAATGCTCTGGCCATCGGGGAATAATAAGTAAAGTTTTCATCGCGATGAAAAAAGAGATAGCAACCAAAAGACAAGATTGTGCAAAAGATAGAAATTTTTAAAAAATAGGAATTTTTTTTGTATCGATAAATGAGATAAATAAAAAGTGGCCAAAGAATATAAAATTGTTCTTCTATTCCGAGTGACCAAGTGTGTAATAAGGGTATTTTACCTGAAAAAATAGAAAAATAAGATGTTGCATTCTGATATCTCCAAAAATAGAGATTGGATGCAAAGCACAGGGTAGCTATCAATGAATGCGCATAAAGACGAATGTCGTTTGGATAGAATAAAAAATAGACTGCAATAGAAACAACCAACAGAACTACAGTTAGTGCAGGTAGTATCCGTTTAATACGCCCTAGATAAAAAGTTTTAAAACTAAAGCAATTTAATTTTATATCTTTCAAAATTTTTGAGGTTATCAAATAACCCGAAATAATAAAAAAAATATCTACACCAATAAAGCCAGCAGATGCGAACTTGAACCTTAGGTGATAAAACACAACTAATAAAATTGAAATTGCGCGTAGTCCATCTATATCTTTTCTGTAGGTGATGTTTTTATTATTGATAGCGTTGCCAATCATTTTTTTAAGTAGCCCACTGAGAATACAATC
>MHBB01000124.1:760-1012 GCA_001803185.1 Legionellales bacterium RIFCSPHIGHO2_12_FULL_35_11 | reverse complement strand
CACCGCAATTACGGGTCAGGCTCCGATTCGAGTAAAAAAGTATCAAATCTTTTCCACGGTGAATTTGTATCGCCAGTAATATTGAAAGAACCTGTTTCAAGAGATGCAGATGATGATAAATTTATCGCAACTGCGCTTGCTGCAAAATGTAAATTGATTGTTAGTGGAGATAAAGATTTACTAACCGTCGATGGGTGTTTTAGTATTGAACTTATCAAACCCAATGAATTTGTAAATAAATATTTGGCTTGA
>MHBB01000124.1:0-716 GCA_001803185.1 Legionellales bacterium RIFCSPHIGHO2_12_FULL_35_11 | reverse complement strand
ACTTTTGAAGAAAAAGCTTGCAAAAAACTAAACTCCGCTATTTAATATTATTCATCATCTTGTCCAAAACTATGTTAGCCTCGCACTCCAAAGGAGAAAATGAAATTATGTCGCCACAAAATTCACGGACAATTATCCAAAACACACGTTCGCTTCGCTACTATGACTTTGAGCGAATTGGAAGCGATACGTTGCAACTGGTTAGCGACATCTTTACTAATTTTAGTAAAGCACGAGTACAAAGATGTAGAATTTTACTCAAATTATTTGAATGCTATCTGCAAATTACTGATCAAAAATTTATTTTTCCAAACGCAGTTGATTCGAAACTTGATTGCACTGTTGATTTATTTATCGGTGCGTTATGCTCAAACACATTTTTAAACGCGAAAGTAGCACAGCGTTATGGATTAATAAAATTATTAATGGAGCTATTGGATTCATTGAAAATATCACAATTTCTATCTATCAATATACCTTTTGCGACGCAAGATGGAATAAAAAAATATTCAATAAGCCGTATTAAATTATTTGAAAGTATAACTCTTCGTGAAGAACACGTTTATTATTGGCAAGGTTGGTGGACTTATAGCAAAGCAAATACGAAATGGTTCTTACAACTTCATGGTGTTTACAAATGCTATGGACGTGAATTCACGGAACGACTTTTCAATCAAATTGATACAGTATTTTCAGGCTGTGCACAATCAATTCCA
>MHBB01000123.1 GCA_001803185.1 Legionellales bacterium RIFCSPHIGHO2_12_FULL_35_11 | reverse complement strand
TAAAACAAAATTTTCGAATTAAGCTATAATAAAGGCATACCGAATAGAAAACGACATTAGACTATGCTAATCACTTTGAATGAACCAAGTAATTTTCGTTATATATATATTAATCCTGCAACCAATCGTGTTCATCTTCTGGTTCCTTTTATAGCCGGTCTTGATGTTAGCACCGATAATACGTGTAAGTCAGATCTTGAGTTAAAAGCATTTTTTGAAGGCGGGGCCTTTAAGGAATTAGAGTCTTATAAAAACACGCTTGAGTTTCATCTATCTTTATTAAAAGAAAGTGATGCGCACTATAAAGTTAAAAAAGAGCGCTTGACTCAAATCAATACATATCTTGAAGCGGTTGTTGATATGAGAACCCGTTATCAAAATATGGTGAACACCTTTCTGAGCAAACCATCCAATTTATACAGTATTCAGCTAAGACCACGAGGTCAAGACCCTGTGTCACGCGTCGTGAACCCTGTTTTTACAATAAATCGAGAGAATGATAGCCGAGGTACGCCACTATCCCCTTTGTATAATAAAATGCACGAGATTTTTCCAAGGCTCCTATTGGGAAAACCGGACCCTCGAACAGACCTTATTAATAATGTATTAAAAATACTACCTCCAGATGCAACCTTTGACGACATCAAACAGGCTTTAAAAGCACAGTGTGCTGAACAATTTAAAATTGATATTGACGTTGAAAGCTGGATTAGGCCGATTACAGGTACAGAAGGAATCAAAGAGCCCGTTGATAAAGCACATACTGATGCGTTTATGGGGTTTAGTGATACTGCATCCTCAGAAGATTATATTGATGCACTGTTAGGCATTTGTGCTCCAAATCTGTGGAGAATGCTTTCTGGTTCGCCATTTTATCTTGGAATCTATGATAATACAGCGCACAAAACCGAAAGTCTTTCTATGATGACGCAGTTTTACTTGGGCGTTTTAAACGTCTACTGTCGGGCAAAAGGTATTAGTGATAAAAATTTTGGCGTGATTTTGGATG
>MHBB01000122.1 GCA_001803185.1 Legionellales bacterium RIFCSPHIGHO2_12_FULL_35_11 | reverse complement strand
AGCTATTAGTAATAGTGCGCCTCGTGGCGCACCGAACAAAGTGAAGCAATCTGGGCTCTAGATTGCTTCACTTTGTTCGCAAAGACGCATTTTAGATGCATGTCTTTAAAAAGTCTTAAAGTCCAGCATAATAATCACAATATTTTTTAATCTTACAAATTTCGCACTTCGGTTTTCTTGCTACACAAACATATCGCCCATGCAAGACCAACCAATGATGTGCATCTTTTAGATATTTTTCTTCTATTATTTGCAAAAGCCCATGCTCAACGCTCAGAGGGGTCTTGCCAGTAGCTAATCCTGTTCTATTTGCTACTCTAAATATATGAGTATCAACTGCTATAGTTGGTTTTCCAAAAGCTGTATTTAATATGACATTAGCTGTTTTTCTTCCGACACCAGGCAAAGACTCTAAATCAGCTCTAATTTCTGGGACCTTGCTTTGATACTTTTCTAGCAATATCTGACATGTTTTTATAATGTTTTCCGCTTTGGTATTGTACAATCCAATAGATTTTATATATTCTTTCAAACCATCAACACCAAGTAATAAAAACTCCTCTGGGTTGTTAGCTAGTGAAAATAGTTTTTTTGCACACTTATTTACACTAACATCTGTTGCTTGAGCAGATAAAATAACAGCTATTAACAGCTGAAATGAATTTTCATAATGTAACTCTGTTTTAGGATGCGGGTTTTCTTGCTGAAAAATAGCAAAGATAGAATGACAATTTTCCCTATTCATAAATTTAATTTTCCTATTTCAAAGTAGCGAGGTCTACTGAAAGGACCATCAATTAGACTTATCAAGCTTTTTTTTTGCTCTTTCCAACGCCTGCAATATATATTTTTGCTTAGCTATTTTATCTTCTTGCGTGCTTAATTCATTCTTAGCTAAATTTCTTTTTTCTAAATAGCGCGCACTTTTTTCTTCGATTTCCTTAAGCTCTCTAATTTTTTTTGCATTATATCTTGTTCTGGCTAAATCTGGAGAGTAATTAAACTCTCCAGAATTTAATTCAGGTAAATCTATTAATTCAATACAATCAACTGGACAAGGCTCTACACATAAACAGCACCCAGTGCATTCAGTATCAATGATAACATGCATATGTTTAGCGCTTCCCAAAATTGCATCAACAGGACATGCAGGAATACATTTAGTGCAGCCAATACAATCTTCTTCTCTAATTTTAGCTATTTGCGGTTTTTTAAATTTTTTAGAAACTTCTGATACATCATCATCGAACCCCCTGCCTGTCAAAATTGCTAATTTCTGAATAGTTTGCATGCCTCCTGGAGGGCATAAGGTTAATGGAGCGACACCAGCTACTATAGCTTGAGCATATGGCATGCACCCTGGATAACCACACTCTCCACATTGAGTTTGAGGCAATACTGCATCAATATCTTTTGCTAATACCATGATTTATATTTCCAATAACTCATCAATTTTAGCTTGCTCGACTCTCTGCATTAACGGTATAAATTTATTTATTTGATGGCTCAATAAAGGAACCTTTATATTTTCAAAGTCTAAACTCTCGCAATTTAAAAATCCCTCAGAATTTTTTGCCATCTCAGGTAAAACCGGTTTTAAAAATGTTATCAAAATCCTAAATAGATTCAGCCCCATTGTGCAAATAGCATGAACTTGAGAAAGATTCGAATCTTCCTTTGCTAATAACCAAGGCTTTTCAGCGTCGATATATTGATTAACTCTGTCAGCACACTCCATGATTTTTCTAATGGCTTTTGCATAGTCCCTGCTTATATATGACTCCGTAACAAATTTAGTTTCTGAAAGTATAGAATCATATAGCTCTTGATTACTTAAAGAATCTGCAAGCTGATTTGCAAATTTCTTATTAATAAATCCAGCGCAACGACTAGCAATATTTACAACTTTCCCAACTAAATCAGCATTAATTTTATTTAGAAAATCAGCGAAATTGAGATCTAAATCTTCTACCTTGCCATTTAATTTGGCGGCAAAATAATATCTTAAATATTCAGGCTCAAGGTGTTCTAAATATTTTTTAGCTTCAATAAATGTACCACGAGACTTAGACATTTTTTGGCCATTTATAGTTAAAAATCCATGAGTATAAATTGCCGTAGGCAATCGATGACAACTTCCCTTTAACATAGCAGGCCAAAACAATGCATGGAAATACACAATATCCTTACCAACAAAATGATATAATTCTGCTCTTGACTCTTCACTCCAAAATTCCGCAAATGACTCTCCAGTCAACTGACAATATTTTTTAAAAGTTGCCATATAACCAATTGGAGCATCTAACCAGACATAAAAATATTTATTGTTAGTGCCAGGAATTAAAAATCCAAAATATGGCTCGTCTCTTGAAATATCCCACTCTTTTAAACCAACGGCAAACCACTCATTTAGTTTATTAACAACTTCAATTTGCAAAGATCCTTGATTAGTCCACTCTTTTAAAACATGCTCGTATCGCAACAAATCAAAAAAATAATGCAAAGATTCTTTTTCTATTGGCGTTGCTCCTGAAATAGCTGACACAGGATTTAATAAATCTGTAGGAGAATAGGTAGCTCCACAAACTTCACAACTATCGCCATATTGATCTTCAGCCTTACATTTTGGACAAGTTCCTTTAACATATCTATCCGGCAAAAATATATTTTTTTCAGGATCAAATGCTTGCGATATAGTTCTTTTTACAATATCTCCACGCGCATTTAATTTGTTATAAATTTCTTCTGCTATTTCTCTATTTTCCTCAGAGTTAGTTGTGTGGTAACAATCATAATGTATACCGAATTTTAAAAAATCTTCTTCGTGACTTTTTTGCATGTCTTTAGTTAACTGAAGCGGAGTAATACCTAATTGTTCCGCCTTTAACATTATTGGCGTGCCATGTGCATCATCACCACAAATACTTATGCAGTGATGACCAAGCATTTTATGTGTCCTACTCCAGATATCTGTTTGAATGTGTTCAACTAAATGACCTAAATGCAAATGTCCATTTGCATATGGAAGTGCACTCGTAACTAGCAATTTTCTAATTGTTGACATAATATATAACTCACTAGCAAAAATGTTAAAATTATATCGCATTTTCTATACCCAAGATACTTTAAAATTCGAGTTTTTGGCGTAACTTAGGGGTCTAAAAAAATAATTTGTAGGAAGAGAAATGAATAACAAACGTATAATTATTGGAATTAGCGGTTCATCCGGTATTATCTATGGTATTCGTCTATTGGAAGAGTTGAAAAATCTTAATATTGAAACGCATTTAGTAGTTAGTAAAGCTGGGCAAATTACTAGAGCATACGAGACTGATATTAGCGCAAAGGAACTACAAGCAAAAGCTGATTTCTACTATCAATTTACTGATATTACTGCTGCAATAGCAAGTGGTTCTTTTAAAACCATAGGTATGATAATCGCTCCCTGTTCAATGAAAACTCTTGGAGAGGTAGCTAATAGTACACCTAGTAATTTATTAACTAGGGCTGCTGATGTAGTATTAAAAGAGCGAAGAAAATTAGTATTACTGCCAAGAGAAACTCCGCTACACTTGGGACACCTTAAAAATATGGTAAAAATCACTGAGATTGGCGGAATTATAGCACCTCCAATGCCAGCATTTTACCAAAACCCCAAAACTATACTAGACTTAGTTAATGACAGTATAGGAAGAGTTCTAGACTTATTCGACTTGGATGCAGGCCTAGTTCGACGCTGGGGTGAGAGTAATGCGCGATCTAAATGAAACCATTAAAAAATTTAATAGCTAGCTTACTATTAAAAACGAGACCAGTCACTATCCTTAACTTAATGGCAGTGGTGAATTTAGTGGCTGGCTTAGATTTAGCTGCGACTGTTGACAATCGTTAGTTCTCACTTTATCAATGGTCGTTAATGTGTCCGCGTCATCACGCGCCGCATCCTCGCTGCAGCCCCACTTCCACCCCCGCGCCGTGCGCCCGCTACAGCGTAGTATTCCTAATGAAAAACCCAATCCAGAATCTACTGAATAGTCCCTGGGCGAAAACCAAATATCGTAATTACACGTATCATTGTTATAAAATTTAAGTTGCCGTTTTAAGTTGCCAGGATTAGCGGCGTTCAACAAATCATTGTTATCATTTACATCTTCAAAAGAGCGGTCAGGATGACAATACTCATGAACAATATGCGCAGGGAGCATTCTTTGTTCACGGCCAACGACCTCTACCCAGATTTTATTAAGTCTTTCCAATTCTGCTTCAGTCGTATTCGGCATTTTATTAGATTCAACCGCATAATATCTTAATGCACTTATTAATGGTGTCAGGTCAAAATGCGCATCTCTATGATTAATGGTATTGCCCGCTTTGTCTTGGGTGGTGTAGCACAACCCTTTGGGCCTGGGTGGTGCTAAAAATCCGGCGGCCGGAGACGGATTCATGAGTTCTTCTATGGCGCTCACTCGGTGTAGCATCTCGATTCGCGTTTCTTCATCTTGTCGGATATATTTTGCTAACATGTGCTGC
>MHBB01000121.1 GCA_001803185.1 Legionellales bacterium RIFCSPHIGHO2_12_FULL_35_11 | reverse complement strand
GCTTCGTAACCTCTGGGTTGCTTCGTCGCTGCGCTCCTCGCAATGACGGCATCTTTCAATTGACCGCAGTTTTAATCACACCCAAAAACTAGTATTTTGAGATTAATTTGGTATAAATTTTTAAAAAGACGAGTTATAATTGCTTGCTTTTCTTTGAGTCATGGGTAGGTTATTTATTAGGAGATCCCTAATGATTTTTAAATAGCGCGGTAAATTTTTTAACTTCGAGATAATAATATGCCAATTTATGAATACAAATGCCAAGCTTGTGGGTATGAATACGAAATTATACAAAAAATTAGTGATTCTCCTATTCCTGAGTGTGAACAATGTCATAAACTTACAGCTTCGAGATTAGTTTCAGCTCCAGGATTTCAACTTAAAGGTACTGGCTGGTATGAAACAGATTTTAAAAATAAGGGAAAGCCTGTAGCTGAAGTAAAATCTGACACTACAACAGCGGGCGCTAGTGAAGCAAAGTCATCTAAAACAAGTGAGGACAAGTGAAAGGTAAGGCATTAAGAAGCTATTTAATAGCTGGTTTAGTTGTTTGGTTACCAATTATCGCAACTTTCGTTATTTTGCGATTTATGATTGATCTTCTTGATAACACTGTTGCACTATTTCCAAAGGCTTATCAACCAGAGCAACTAATTGGCATGAGTATTCCTGGTTTTGGGGTTGTTTTGTCGCTAGTTATTTTATTAATGACTGGAATTATTGCCACAAATATTCTTGGACAAAAATTAGTAAGGATTAGTGAGTCAATTTTAGACCGTATTCCTTTTGTTAGGGCGATATACAATTCTGCAAAACAAATGATACAAGCGGTAGTATCTACAAATTCTTTGGCTTTTAGAAAAGTATTATTAGTTGAGTATCCAAGAAAAGGGATTTGGAGTATTGCTTTTCAAACTGGAAGTTCTACTACGGAAATTTCAGAAAAAACTGGCTTGGAAATGGTATCAATTTTTATTCCTACTACACCTAATCCAACCTCTGGATTTTTAATGATGATACCAAAAGGTGATGTGGTTGAATTATCTATGAGTACTGATGAAGCACTAAAATTTGTTATTTCTTTGGGAGTTATGCAGACAATTCCAGGAGCTGGTATAGAAAAGCTTAAAAAACAGAAAATTAAAAATACCGATGAAAGGCGTTAATATGAGATCACATTATTGTATAGAAGTTAATGAGAAGTTGTTGGAAGAAAACGTCAGTATTTGTGGATGGGTACATAATAGACGAGATCATGGGGGCGTAATATTTTTAGATATTCGTGATAGTTCTGGGCTTTTGCAAGTAGTTTATGAGCCAGAGCATAAGGATACATTTGCGATTGCTGAAAAGTTAAGACATGAATTTGTTGTTAAGGTAACAGGTAAGATTAGGATGCGTCCTGAAGGTATGATTAATAATCATATGCCTACAGGTTCTGTAGAGGTACTGGGTTTAGGCTTAGATATTTTAAACTCAGCAAATACACCGCCTTTTTTACCCGATGATCATCAGTCGGTAAGTGAGGATTTACGTTATCGCTACAGATATATAGATCTTCGTCGCAGTGATATGCAAAATAATATAAGAATGCGGCATAAACTAACAAGTTGTGTTCGTAAATATTTAGATGATGCTGGGTTTACTGATATTGAAACGCCAATGTTAACTAAGGCGACACCAGAAGGGGCTCGAGATTATTTGGTACCTTCGCGAGTACATCCGGGTGAATTTTATGCTCTTCCTCAGTCGCCACAGCTTTTTAAGCAGTTGTTAATGATGGCTGGTTTTGATAAGTATTATCAGGTTGTTCGTTGTTTTCGAGATGAGGATTTGCGCGCAGATAGGCAGCCTGAGTTTACGCAGCTAGATATCGAAATGTCTTTTATTGAAATAGAAGATGTGCGTAATTTAATCGATAAAATGCTGAGAATTGTTTTCAAGGAAATCTTAGATTTTGAGTTGCCGAAAGTTATACTGCAGCTTTCATACACTGAGGCTATGCAGCGCTTTGGTAGTGATAAGCCAGATTTACGTAATCCGCTAGAGCTTGTTGATATCGAAGATATAATTTCAAATTGTAATTTTAAAGTATTTAGTGATGCTGCAAATTCTGAAAATGGGAGAGTGGTAGCATTAAAGTTACCCAATGGCTGCACGCTAAGTAGAAAAGACCTAGATAATTATGGAAAATTTGTCGAAATTTACGGAGCAAAAGGCCTGGCTTATATAAAAGTTAATGATTTGTCTGCAGGAATAGATGGTCTGCAATCTCCAATATTAAAATTTTTAGATAAAAATCATATTTCTGCAATATTAGATAAAGTTGCAGCTAAAACAGGTGATGTTATTTTCTTTGGTGCTGATAACAGTAAAATTGTGAATGAGTCGATGGGGGCTTTACGCAATAAATTAGCAGAAGATTGTAACTTAATTGAGCCAGGATGGCAGTTGGTTTGGATTGTTGATTGGCCAATGTTTGAGGAAGGAAATGGAAATATGCAAGCAATGCATCATCCATTTACTTCGCCAAAAGATTTATCATCAGAAAATCTTTTAAAAAATCCAACCACTACATTAGCTAAGGCTTATGATATTGTGATTAATGGCTATGAAATTGGGGGTGGGTCAATACGAATCCATGATCTTAAATTGCAAAAAACAGTTTTTAAATTATTAGGCATTGATGAAAAGGCAGCTCAAGACAAATTTGGATTTTTATTGGATGCTTTAAAATACGGATGTCCTCCACATGGTGGGATAGCGTTAGGGATAGATAGACTAGCGATGTTGCTAGCAGGTAAAAATTCAATTAGAGATGTAATTGCATTCCCTAAAACACAGTCCGCAGCATGTTTATTAACTGATGCGCCAGCTGCGGTTAGTAAAGAACAATTACGTGAATTAGCAATTAACTGGATTTTATGACTTTTTAAAGACATGTTCTAAAATGCGTCTTTGCGAACAAAGTGAAGCAATCTAGAGCCCTTAAACGCCACTAGATTGCCTCACTTTGTTCGCAAAGACGACAATTTTGAGTGCTTTTTGAAAAAGTCATAAAGTCCAGATTAAGGTTTAAGGGTTTTTAAGTGTGTAAAGATGTATCAAGTGAAGAAGAGCTTTTAGAGAAATGTCGTGCTATAGAAGGCTTAAGCTTATCGCAAGTTGCCAATAAACTATCATTATCAATTCCTGAAGATCCTAATCAGAGAAAAGGATTTGCTGGAATGATGGTTGAAATGGCATTAGGGGCTAATGCAGGAAATAAGTCTGAGCCAGATTTTCCGAATCTAGGAGTGGAGTTAAAAACATTACCAATAAACCACTTATGTAAACCAGCTGAGTCAACTTTCATAACATCTATTCCTTTGTTAACTGTCTATAAGCAAACATGGGTAACTTCGCAGTGTTATGCAAAATTAAAAAGGGTATTGTGGGTGCCAATTGAAGATGATGACAACATCCCTTATGCGCACAGAAGAATTGGCCAGGGAATTTTATGGTCACCTAGCAATGGGGATGAAGCGATTTTAGCTAATGATTGGGAAGAGCTAACTTTACTTATAAGTACAGGATATGTTTCTACTATTACAGCTGAAATGGGGGAGTATTTACAAGTTCGCCCTAAAGCTGCTGATTCCAGTGCTTTATGTTACGCATTAGATGAGGATGGACAAAAAGTAAAAACTTTACCGCTTGGATTTTATTTGCGAAGCACATTTACCAGACGTATACTCTTATAAAATAAAAAAAGAGATTACTGTTTTGCCAGAAAAAAACAAATATGATGTTTTATATAATTGGTTTAATACAGCACAGGGATGTCGTGTAGTTGAGGCATTATGTCAAGAGTTAAAGTTTGTTGCAAATCATGTTTCCGGAAGAAGAATTTTGCAATTAGGTGCTTGTGGAGACAATGATAAGTTAGATGTTTTGAGGTTTAGACAAAGATATATAGTTTCTGAATCTTTAAATATTAAAAAAGTAAGTACATATGCTAATTTCACAAACTTACCAATTGAAAGAAATAGTATTGATTGTGTTTTAGCACCATTTACGATGGAAACATACGCAAGTAATGCAAGCTTAATAGACGAAATAGATAGAATTATAAATCCGCACGGATTTGTTATAGTTTTTGGGATAAATCCATGTAGCTTTTGGGGGTTGTCTGCAATATTGCGATTGAATAGTGGTTTCACAAAGGAGTCATCGTATTTAAGAAACTCATTAACAGTCAAACATGCATTTTTAAATCGTGGATATAGGCAATGTCTTTTGCATAGTTTTTTTTATATTCCGCCATTTAAGAATAAAAAAGTAATTTATAGTTTGGATTTTTTGAATGAAATGGGTAAAATGATCTGGCCTTATCCAGCTAGCTTTTATTGTTTTGTTGCTCAAAAATACGATCCATGTTTACCATTTGTAGATGGCGGTCAAGATGAGGTGTCAATAGCAGATGCAACCTTTTGATTTAGATTTTAAAAATAGGGCATATGAAATTTAGGAATATAAAAAATGACATCACCAGCCGATATTGAAGGAGTATACAATCGTTCTAGTTGTTTGTTTACTTCAGAAGAAGTTAACCAAGTGTTAGATAAATTAGCTAGAGAAATTACTGAAAAACTAGCTGATAAAAATCCAATTATTATTTGTGTTATGATTGGTGGATTAGTTCCAGTTGGTAATTTGTTACCTAAATTAGATTTTCCTTTAGAGGTAGATTATGTGCATGCAACTCGTTATCGCGGAGGGTTACGTGGAGGCGAGATTCATTGGAAAGTTAGGCCAAGCGCGAACCTAAAAGATAGGGTTGTTTTAGTTATTGACGATATTTTAGATGGAGGAATAACCTTATCAGCTATTTTAGAAGAAATGTCTGTTTTAGGAGCCAAGGAAGTTTATAGCGCTGTTATTGTTGATAAGTATGAAAAAAGAGTGCCCGGCGGATTGCAAAAAGCTGATTTTGTTGGTTTGGAAGTTGAAGATAGGTATGTGTTTGGTTATGGTATGGATTATAAAGAATACTTAAGAAATACAGGCGCAATTTATGTTGTATCTCCAGAAGATGAATAGTTAAGTTGTAACAGGGAACTGCTTCAAGACTTTCGCTAGTTGATTATACAATTCTGGTAACCACTTTGGTTGGTAATATAGGTTTGTGGCGGGTTTCGCTATTCTTAAGTCGTTAGGTGCAATAACTACTCGTATGTGGTCTAAGCCGGCTCTTCTGGAAATTAAAAATAATTCTTCAATTGCATCATCACCGACAGCAAGACATCCAACAGAAAAAGTTTTACCGTGTAGAAATATTTCTCCGCCTAGCTTTTTTCTACCATCGTAGTGTGCATGTAATTTATCAAATGCATTTGGATAGTTAAGCATCATTGATAGATGATAGTTACTATAAGGATTAAACATAGTAAGTTTGTATATTCCCTCAGGAATTTGTTTGTCATGTTCTTTGAGTTTTGGGCCTAAGCTGCCACTAGATGCCATTAAAGGATAAGTGGAAACATATCGCCACTTATTATTTTGGTCTTTACCCCATAATAGGATGGTTTTTTCTTTTTTAAATACTAGTAAAGCAAGTTTTTTGGGTGGATAAGGGACATTTACTTTAACAAATTTTGCTATTATTCTGGGTTCTTTTTTAGCTCTATATTTGGAAATAGCGTAATCCACTGCTTTGGATGGACTAATGTGCGATGACATTGCATGTAAAGTTGGAAAATATATAAGAAATGCTAAAAAAATAAACTTATACATAATTTAAATAACCTTAAATATAGTAAATGTAATCTTATTATTATTTAATTAATATATAACTTTGCCTGACAGTTGTCAGTCTAGCAAATTTAAAAAACTCTGTAAACTTGCTCGTGTTTAAATCTAGAAAAAGCAGTTGAGTAGAAGATAATGTTAAACTCTGATTAGTTGCCTGGCTTGTAAACAGTAATAGCTTATGATTTTTATTGTTAATATTCTGCTGTGTTTTATTATTTTGCTTTGGTAGATCAATTATTCTAAAATCTTTAATTACCGGAAATAATGGATTAAATAATGAAACATCTCCAGAATTTTCTTTGGTTGAATTATTTATTTCTATATGCTCATTTTGGTTGATTGCAAGAATGATACTACCGAGCCAAATTGGATTTTTATAGTCATTTATATAATAATTAGAGCGCCATAGCCTCAAAATATATAAATAATTATTTATTTTATTATGATATATCATAATAAGTTCAGGTCTTCTATTTAAAAATAACTGCTCCATTATTGGCAATTGGCTGTCTGTTCTTTTGCCATCTAAGCGCATTACTAACGAGTAAAATACAGAGCTATGTTTTTTACTCCAACCTATTTCAGCTAATTTTTTTTCAAGGCTGCGAATTGAACCTAGGTATTGAATGTTAAATACACCGAGCCTGTTTCCCATGCGGTTATTATTATATACAGGTAGAAGTAATTGTTTTTGTTCCCACCATTCATTTTTAGTTAGTTTATGTTGTTGTGGGATGGAAATGTGTCCTTTTAGAATCGATTTTGCATTAAGTTTAAATTCGATAGTTGTGGTAACTATTAGTGTAGTAATAGCAATTATTGTTAGAATGTGTACTTTGTTGTGACTAAGCTCTCTTCTTTGAAATAATATCCAGTGCATTATTCCGATAGATAAGCCAATTGTATAAGAAGCAATAACACTGCTAAACCAATTATCGCCCAAATATAGAGAGGATGCTCCAGATAAGATTAAAAGCGCTATTAAGGTAAGTCTGATTAAATAATAAGAAATATCTGTACGGTTAAATTCTAGCAAATAACAAATAATCAAGCTATATAAAGCCGCTGCAAATGTTAAACTTATGCATGGAAATGTAGCATCAATATTGAGTTGGAATAAATTCGTTGAATTTGGAATATCTATGTAAATTGAAAACAAGTAAATTATGATACTACTGCACACAATTAAACTAATTAAATAACGTAACATTCGCCAGTTATGAAAAACAATAGTTCCAAAAATCAGTACTGAAAACAAGCAAAATAATGGAATTGGGCTAGTGATAATATTAAAAATAATAAATACTGTGTCTAAGTAGCTAGTTCTAATTCCTTGGAGAAAAAATGAAATCGCTGCATTTAGTGAGTTAATCCAAGTATTTTGAAAAACACATAGGCTTATGGCAACGGAAGCAATAAAACAAATTATCCAAAGTATCATGAGGCTAATTGCAAAACCATTTATCTGTTTATTTTCATTGTCTGTACTTCGAAAAATAAGCTTTAAATATGGATGGTTGATTGACCATTTGTAGATAGAATCTAGATGATAAGAATACCAGGTGTTGATAATTCTTAGAGATTTTTTTAATATAATGCTAAGTAGCCAAGTGATAAAAATAGAAATAAAAATTAATCCAAATAAACGTCTAGCACCCTCATTAGATAGTTGATTACTTGCAGTACCAATTAAAAACCCGGGCATTACATATAATAGAGCCCAACCAACAGCCGATATAAAATTTGCTATCAAAAATAATAGCTTAGGCATATTCATAATTCCTGCAATTACTGGAATTATGGAGCGAAGTGGACCAACAAATCTACCAATAACTACACTTTTACCGCCATGTTTTATAAAAAAATCTTTGCCGTAACGAATTAGATTAGGATATTTATTAAATGGCCAAATTTGTATGAGTTGATCGCTATAGATGCAGCCAATGGCATAACTTGCGCCGTCGCCAGCGATTGCCCCTGCCGTAGCTGCGATAAGTGTTAGATCTAGGCGCATAACCCCAGAGCCAGCCAAAATACCTATAGCTGTCATTGTTAATGAGCCAGGAATAATACTACCAACAATAGCTAATGATTCAGCTAGTGATACAAGGAATGCAATCAATAAAGCCATACTTGGATTAACATGCAACCATTGGGTAAGTGGTTCTATGTAATCTGTAAATAAATGCATATGACCTAAATATTATAAGCAAAAAGTAGAAGATACCTCACTCGAGGCGTGGTGTAAAATATTAATTTTCGGTTACATTAAAAACTTTTAAGAATTGTTCAATAAATCTATGGTTTGCATTTTTTATATTTACTGTCGGATCAAAATCCAAGATTTGCGTCATTTTGAGTTCTTTATAACCGCAAGGATTTATCCCAGAAAATGGTGTTAGATCCATTGCAACATTTAATGCAACTCCATGATAAGTACAACCGTTTTTTACCCGTAGTCCAATAGATGCAATTTTATTGCCATCCACATATACCCCAGGGGCTTTTTCTTTCCTGCTGGCTTTAATGTTATAGGTAGCAAGTAAGTTAATTAAAGCTTGCTCTAGTTTACAAATCATGGATTTGATGCCTAACTTATTTTTATGAAGATCCATCAAAACATAGGCTACTAATTGCCCTGGGCCATGATAAGTAACTTGGCCGCCTCTATCTGTTTGAATGATTTCTATATTTGTTGGATTTAGAATATGTTCTGCTTTACCAGCTTGTCCTTGGGTATAAACAGGAGGATGTTCTGTTAACCATAATTCATCAATGGTATTTGCATTTCTTGCTGATGTAAAATTTCGCATTTCTTGCCATACGTCAGAGTATGGTTTAACTCCAAGTTGACGGATTAACATTAAAGCACCATTTTCATGTCAGGATGTTTTGTAAGCTCTAAATACAATGCGTCAAGCTCGGTTTTACTGATAGCAGGTACGGTTGCCCTGACAGCGATATAACCGTCATTTTTACTTGGGTTTTGTACAAATAACACTTTGTCTTTATCAGGGTAGTGCTTATAAACAATCTGCTTAATATCATCAACAAAATTTTCTGTATTCTTCCCAATTATTTTGATTAAAAAGTCACAAGGGAATTTTAGCAAGCTTTCTTCATCACTCATAATTTAACCAAACCATCTTGCAAACATTATTTTAATAGAGCCTACCGCACGAGTGTACATTCCACCAGCTTTTTCATCTGATAATGCGTATAGAGATTGCGTTTCGATGACATTATCATCAAATTTAACAACAAGCTCACCAATTTGCTGGCCTTTTTCTATCGGGGCTTCAATAAAGTTAGGGATTTTTGTGCTTATTACAAGACGGCTATATTGCCCAGAAGGAATTGTGATGAAATTATCCTTTAATACACCAACATCTATAGAATCATTATCTCCTTTATAAATTTTAACTTTACTTATAGCTTGATTAGCCTTGTAGAGCTGATGAGTTTCATAAAATCTAAATCCATAATTTAGAAGTTTCTCACTATCATCCGCGCGGGTAGATTCAGTTGGTGCATGTAAAACTACCGCGATTAGTCGCATGTCTCCACGTTTAGCAGAAGAAATTAAGCAGTACCCAGCATCATTGGTAAAGCCAGTTTTAATTCCATCAACTTGGCCATCTCTCCAAAGTAAGCGATTACGATTAGGTTGTCTAATTTCGTTAAATGTGAACCATTTTTCCTTATACCAGTGATAATATTGTGGGAAGTTATTAATTAATGCTCTTGCAAGAACAGATAAATCTTTAGCTGTGGTGTATAGGTCATTACTTGGTAGGCCTGTTGAATCAGTAAAGTGAGTGTTATTTAGTCCTAAACTTTTAGCTTGGCTATTCATAAGCTCAGTAAAACCTTCCTCGCTACCTCCTAAATGCTCAGCTAAAGCTACGCAAGCGTCATTTCCAGAGTCAACTATCACACCCTTAAGTAGGTCTTTTATTGCAACCATTTGCCCTTCTTTTACAAACATCCTTGAACCACCAATTTTCCAGGCAGTTTCGCTTATGCGAACATTATCGTTTAAGTGAATTTGTTTATTATTTAAGGCATTAGATACAACATACAACGTCATAACTTTAGTAAGACTTGCTGGGGGTAAACGCTCCTCACTATTTTTTTCAGCAATTACCTTGCCGCTGTTTGCATCAATTAATATATAAGATTTAGAATTAACATTCGGTGGAGATGGAATAATTTGCGGAGGGGCACTTGGTGCTGTAGGCTGTGGTATGTTAGAAGGAGTATCTGCATAAAAAATACTTGAGCTAAATGCAAGTGAAATAAACACTAAAATCTTAGCCGGTGAGCGAAAAAATTTTTTCATAATAAATACCTAAAAAATAGATGCAATAAAAAATATTGATTAATGTTATCATATCGCTAGAAAATAGTAATACCCTTAAAGGACTAAATATGCATAACTTAAAGCTTTATAAATATTTGTTATTAGTATTTTGTACAATTTTTTTATTTGGATGCCTAAAGTCAGAAAAAGATGCTGAGCAAGTTAAATTTAGTCGGCCTGAAAAATCTTTTAAAGAACAAAAAGATTCGGCACCTGCTGGCCATCCTATAAAAAAATTTAAAGAACAATCTCCCAAAGATTTGCCATTGAGTAGATATGGTAATCCAGCATCATATCGAGTTGATGGCAAAACATATAAAGTATTATTAAACGCTAAAGATTATCATGAGCGAGGCGTAGCTTCTTGGTATGGTACAAAATTTCATAAAAGAAACACATCCAGTGGGGAAAAATATGATATGTACGCATTAACTGCTGCGCATAAAACTTTGCCTCTGCCAACTTACGTTAAAGTGAAAAATTTAGAAAACGGCAAGGAAGCTATTATTAAAGTCAATGATAGAGGACCATTTCATGAGGGTAGAGTTTTAGATTTATCATATGGAGCGGCAAATAAATTAGGCATATTCCCACGCGGTACGGCAAAAGTAGAAATAACTTCCTTAAGTAAGAAAGAAAATGAAGCAAGTTATTATCTGCAAGCAGGTGCTTTTGATTCGAATCAATCAGCAGTGCAGCTAAAGTCACGAATAGAAAAATATACTTCAAGTGATGTTTTTATTAGCAAAGCTAATCATAAATATTTGGTTAGAGTAGGTCCTTTTGCTATAAAAAAAACTAGTGATGATTTAAAAAAAATATTATTAGCTAAAGGAATTAAAGGTATATTTGCAATGATTATCTAATTTGAATCTACTGCTGTAACTATAACTCTGGTACCTTTAATCCCCCCAGCCTCAGGTACATCCACGAATTCTTCATTTAACCATTTTGCATCTTCGATAAACATTCTAACACAACCATGACTTGCTCTATATCCTGGAACTGATGGACTGCCATGTAGAGCGAATCCACGGTAGTAATGCATACAATAAGGCATTACAGCACCACCACTTTCTCCATTTGTACGAATTGGGAAAACAGTAGATACGCAGTCAATATCTTGCTTACGAATTACTCGATAAGATCCTGGATGGGTAACACAATTTCCTTCACTTCTACATTGACCTGAGCCAGATGAAATAGGCCCCCACCAAACTAATTCACCTTCATCATTATAAGCACCCCAAGCAAGTTTATCTTGATTTACAAATATCATTTTTTCCCCGGTGGGTTCGATATAACGTGGGAACGGTGAAACATCATAAATGCTTATTTCATCTAGTCTTTTAGGGATAGCAATTTTTTCGCCAGGTCGTAATCTTACATTCATACGGTTTACTCTTTTTACTATATCTCTGGCTTGGTCAGTCGGAAATAAATTTTCCCATGTGTCATTAGATTTTGTAGTTATACAAAAATAGTCATTATTATCACAAAGAGTTGAGCCATATATTATTCTGGCGAAAGCATTTCCTTGAATTAAAAGAGTAATACTGATAATTTTAATTATTGTTTTAATCATTGTTTTAATCATTTTCTCACCAAAATTACTGTCTATTTAATATTAATAGCGACTAATTTTGGTAAAACTTAAGTGTTTGTGGATTAAAAAGTACTGACATTTAATCCATTAATAGCGTTACCATTGTTATATATATAATGTTGAATAATTTGATCTGCTTGATCTTGCTCGAGAGGTTTACCAACAACACCTTCCATATTGTAATATTTGCAATCATCTTTTACATCTTCAGGTTTAAATGAAGTAAGGGCAATAATCACGGCATGAAAATCGGTATTTTCTTCCATTTTGCGAAATTTTCGGCATAAAAAATAGCCAGAGCTATCTTCTAAACCAATATCCATCATTACTAAGTTGTATTTCCCTGGTTTAAAAAGATTTAACGCTTCATTGCCTGTGCTTACTGAGTCTACTATACAGTTTAGAGCTTTAAATATTGATTCTTCAACTTTTAAGGCAGTTGCATTGTCTTCTACAACTAACACGCGCGGTTTAATTGTATTTTTAGTTCGATCTTTGGTCTCTACTTGAATAAGTTTTTCAGTAACTAGATCATTTTTATTCATAATTACAATAACGGCACCAATTACTTTACCTGTTTTATCAATAATTGGGTCTCTATTACATGTATATTTAATTTCAGGATTATTTTTACTTTTTGGTGAGATAATCTCTAGGTTATGTTTTGGTTTTCCAGAAAAAATTACTGCCATGTCATCTAATTTGAGTGATTCAGCATAGCTTTTAGATAAACCTAAAGCCTTAGTTAATTTTGAGTAGGGGTCATACGCACATTCTTCAGGAGAATACATTTCTAATAGTTCGCCAAATTTTGCATTAAATCCTTGTAATGAACATTGTTCATCGACCCAATATACCAGATAAGGCATAAAGCTAAGGATTTTGGTATAGTACGAATGAATTTCCTGTTCACTGGCATTATTAGTAAAATAAGGTCGATTTTTCATTTTTTTATCTCCCATCCCTCATTTAGAAAGTATAGCATATTATGGAAAAGGGTAGAGGTATAGAAATCAATTGTAAATGGCAAGATAAATAGGATAGAATATTGCTCATATTGATATAACCCGGAATAATATTTATGAGTTGGTTGGAAAAATTATTACCTTCCCGAGTACGTACAAGTACATCTCAAAAAAAGGGTGTGCCAGAAGGTTTATGGGTTAAGTGCAAAGGGTGTAATGAAGTTTTATATCGGAGTGAGCTTGAAAAAAATTTGCTAGTTTGTAATAAATGCCAACATCATCATCGTGTTTCAGCGCGAGTTAGGTTGAATCAATTTTTGGATGCTGATGGGCAAATTGAAGTGGCTGCTGAGTTAGAGCCGATAGATAGGCTTAAGTTTAGAGATTCTAAAAAATACAAAGATCGCATTGTGCAAGCGCAAAAACAAACAGGGGAAAAGGAAGCGCTAATTGTGATGAAAGGCACATTAAAAAATCAACCTGTTGTTGCTAGCGTTTTTGAATTCACTTTCATGGGTGGTTCGATGGGCGCGAGTGTTGGTGAAAAGTTTGTGCGCGGTGTTGATTGCGCGATTGCTGAAAATAGAAGTTACATATGTTTCACAGCAAGTGGTGGCGCAAGAATGCAAGAGGGGTTATTTTCTCTAATGCAAATGGCTAAAACATCTGCTGCCTTGGCTAAATTATCAGAAAAAGGCTTACCATTTATCGTGGTTTTAACAGACCCAACCATGGGTGGTGTGTCGGCAAGCTTTGCAAGTTTGGGTGATGTAATCATTGCTGAGCCAGGTGCATTGATTGGTTTTGCTGGTCCAAGAGTTATTGAGCAGACTGTTAGACAAAAATTACCGGATGGCTTTCAGAGAAGTGAGTTCCTTCTTGAGCATGGTCACATAGATATGATAGTTGAGCGAGATAAGATGCGAGATACAGTTGCCGAATTAATCGCTAAATTACAGTCTTTTTAGTAACGAGTAAGTATTATGCAAATCCAGTCTTCTCTGTCTTGGACCTTGTCTGATTGGCTATATTTTTTAGAAAATAGGCATCGTACAGAGGTAAAGTTAAGGCTTGTTAATCCTAAATTAGTTGCAAAATATTTAGATGTTTTAGATTGGCAAATTCCAGTTATTACAGTTGCCGGAACAAATGGCAAGGGATCAACAGTGGCATCATTGGCTGCTATATACATGGCAAATGGGTACAATGTTGGTTCTTTTACTTCACCGCATTTAATAAGTTTTAATGAAAGAATATGCATTAATAACAATCAAATAACTGACAAAGAGTTGTGTAATGCCTTTCATCAAATTGAAAATTCTAGAAATGGTATCGAAATAACTTATTTTGAATCATCTTTATTAGCAGCTTTATTACATTTCAAAAATGCAAATTTAGATTTAATTATTCTTGAAGTTGGTGTTGGTGGGCGTTTAGATGCTACTAATATTATCGATTCAGATTTAGCAATTATTACTACCATAGATATAGATCACGAAGAATACTTAGGAAATACTAGGGAAGCTATTGGTTCTGAGAAATCCGGAATAATGCGGACTAATAAACCATGTATATTTGGCGATTATAACCGGCCACAAAGTATTGATGATTATGCAAATCAAATCCAAGCTCATATAATTTCATTGGGTGATGATTATAGTTTTACCCTTGAAAAGGGTAATTTAAAATTATTAATTAAAGAAGATAAAATTAAATTTTGGCAAAGTTTAAATTTACTTAAGATGCAGGGTGAGTGTCAAAATTATTTTACATTACCAATCCCGCAGATTAACTCTAAAGCAGCAAGTATGGCGATAGTCGCGAGTGTTTGCTTATCTGATTTATTACCGGTAACATATAAGAATGTAACAGATGCTATAACAAGTGTTCGTCTACCTGGCCGGTTACAAATGCTGGACAGAGAGGTGAAAATATTGTACGATGTGTCTCATAACGTTCAATCTGTCGAGTTGTTAGCCGATTTTATAGCTAAAAATAGACCTAGTGGTAAAATTCATGCTGTATTTTCTGGTTTAAAAGATAAAGACATAGCTGGATTGATTAAACCTTTGGTTGGGCTAGTGAATTTTTGGTACCCGGCTGTATTAGTTAGTAAACGGGCTTCAAGTAAAGATATTTTACAAGAAGCATTGTTACAGCAAACAGAATCTGCAGTCAGTTGTTATGAAAGTCCAATATTAGCTTTTCAGCAAGCAATGAAACATGCAGATGCTGGAGATTTGATAGTCATATATGGATCTTTTGTATTGGTTGGCGCGATCATGGAGAGTTTAAAATATGAAGCTTGCGATGTCTGAAAAAGCTAAACCAAGATTAATAGGGGCATTAGTCTTAGTTTCAATGTCGGTTATTTTTTTACCAGCAATTATGAAACAATCTAATCGAAACTTTGAAAAAAACATTAAACTGGCTTTAAAATTGCCGGCTAATCCACGTTTACCAAATGTATCTCCACCTACTAATGCAGCTTTATTCAAACAAGCCAAAGTTGTAAGTGCGGCTAAAATAAATATCACGAAAGTACAAAATAATTCTTTAATTGCAAAAGCAATGCCTTTGCAAAGACCTGTGCAGAAAGATCAAGTAGTTATTGCATCGCATTCAGAGAGAATGGCTATATTACCGCAGAATAAAACTAATTCTACGTTAAATAATCAACTTGAGGCTGCATCATTAAAAAATGCTGAAGAGCAAGTTTTAGTAGGAGCTAAGCTTGCGAGTAATATTCAAGCTTCATCTTCAGTTGTACAAAATTCTGGAAATAAGCAGCCTAACATCATAAATGAATTTGGCAATGCTGGTAAGGCTTATGAAATTTTAGCCAATACAAAACGAGATGAAGTTAAACTTTCAGAAAACATTGTTAAATCGGTTGCGGTTGCTAAAGCCAAGGTACAAAAAGATAAATTAGCGATGGCGAAAATAATTTATTCTATACAGGTAGCAACCTTTATTAAGAAAAAAAATGCAGATTTACTTCTAGCTCGTTTAAAGAGTAAGGGATATGTTGCGTCTTATAATAAAATTATTAAAAATCAGGATACATTATATCAAGTAGTTGTAGGTCGACTAAGTGAAAGAAATAAAGCTCTTGATTTGCAAAAGAATCTCGCCTCTAATATGCAATTAAATGGGTTCATTGTTAAGAGGCTATTTGGTTAAACCAAATAGCTTCTAAGTCTGGAGTGAGTTAAAAAATGGCTGGTTTTAGTATAATTGACATTGTAATACTTGGAATTATCGCTCTATCCGTTTTCACTGGTTTAGTTCGTGGTTTAGTTAAAGAAGTTGTAGCACTAGTTGTTTGGGTCGTTGCGATATGGCTGGGCGTTACTTACTGCCAGGATGTTGGGGAGTATTTTAGATCTTATGTAAGTAATGATTCTGCAAGGGTTGCCTTAGGTTTTGTAATAATTTTATTATTAACTATTTTAGCAGGTAGTTTGTTTAATGCTTTTTTGGGGTTTATATTAAAGAGCACTGGTCTTACTGGCACAGATCGTGTTTTAGGCATGGGTTTTGGATTTGTAAGAGGTATTATTCTTGTTTCACTAATAATATTAACTATCCAAATGACATCTTTATTCCCTAGAGAAGAAATTTTAAATAAATCGCATTTATATACAAAATTTACCCCGGTTGTTAACTGGCTTTACGGATTAATGCCAAACTTTATCAAAAAAGTTAAAACTGTAGAAAGTAGTACGCAATTCGGCATTCCTAATTGAGTCTTGAAAAATATAATTTAATCACATATTCTTAGAGATAAGGTTTGATATTAATTATTCTCGAACTTTATTTTTCTAGGTTTAAAACAATTTTTTGTTTTTAAAGGAGCATAATATGGCTGACCAAAAGTCTAAAATTCCAGATATGAATGAGATAACTTCTATGGCTGGAAAATTATTTAAGGATGTTAAGGCGAGTATTACATCTATTATTTCTGATTATAAAGCTAATCATCCAGATGCTCCAGCTGAAGAATCATCTGAAAAATCTAAAGAAAAGAATGAAGAGAAAGTAGAGGTAAAATCTAAGAGCAAGACTGCCGAAGAAGATTCAGCAGAAAAAATGGCTGACGATGATACTAAGTAATGAAGCTAGTTAGATTTGGTGAAAAAGGTAGAGAAAAGCCAGGAATTCTTGATGAAAATTCAGATATTAGGGATCTTTCGGCTTTTATTAAAGATCTTGATCCTGAGAATCTAACTAATTCAGATATTTTTGCAAAAATTCGACAATTAGATCTCTTAAATTTGCCGAAGGTTGAGGTAGGTGTTAGGTTAGGTTCGCCTATTAAGGTATTGGGAAAACTAATATTCATCGGCTTTAATTCTCATAATCATGCTAAGGAAATGGGAGTTACAATTGATTCTAGTGTTGAGCCAATTGTTTTTATGAAGCCTAACAGTGTGGTTTCAGGTCCATTTGATCCAATCAAATATGCAAAATCAATTTCAAAACTTGATTGGGAAGCAGAGCTTGCCGTTGTAATTGGCAAGCAAGGAAAATATATTTCAAGTACTGAGGTTCATGAGCATATTTTTGGATTTACTTGCTGTAATGATTTAACTGATAGATTTCTACAGTTTGAGACTAATGATAAGCAATTTACCAAGGGTAAATGTTTTGATGGATCAGCGCCACTTGGTCCATACTTAGTAACTAAAGATGAAAATTTAGTAGCAAACAATTTGGATATTAAGCTGTGGGTTAATGATGAGTTACGCCAAGATTTTAATACGAAAGATTATATTCGGGACGTTAGCGAAGTTGTGAGTTACGTAAGTAATTTTTTTACTTTGTATCCTGGTGATGTCATTTCCATGGGATCAGCTCCTGGCAGCGCAGCTTCCTGGGGTTATAAATATTTGCAAGTCAACGATGAAATAAGATTAGAGATTTCAGGACTTGGTCAGCAAAAACAGAAAATAATTTTAGAGTAGGTAGACATAATGATTTTTTATTAAATTGTGTTGTTTTTTATAAAATTGGTCTATTATATGATATGACACAGCAATATTTCATGGAGGATGAAATGTTAAAGAAGAAAGATTGTAAAGTGAGAGAATGTTTTAAATCTCATCGTAGAGAGTTAGTAGGGGCTATATTTTTAGTATTAGCAACTTTATTAACTATTTTAACTTTAAGTGGATTAGGTATAATTGGTATGTTTGCTGTTGGTTTAATGTTATGCTGTAATGGTCATATATGTTGCAAGCATGAGATTGATGAATGTTGTGATCAAGAGGAAGATATTCAACCTAAGGCAACTACAACGACTACAACAACAGCTAAAAAAACAACAAAAAGTTAGCGGATTTTCATTCTCCGTTAAACTGGACTTTATGACTTTTTAAAGACATGTTCTAAAATACGTCTTTGCGAACGAAGTGAAGCAATCCAGATCGATTTTCAATTAGAATGCCGATCTAGATTGCTTCGCTAACACTCGCAATGACGGCATGTATGCCTTGATGTTTACATTGTAAACTATTCATGCGTAGGCCCACTGCCATTAAGTTAAGAGTTTTGTCATTCCCGCGAAGGCGGGAATCTATCCATAAAGTGGCACTGTGCCTGCTTAGAAATAGATTCCCGCCTTCGCGGGAATGACAGTGTTTTTCTTAACTTAATGGCAGT
>MHBB01000120.1 GCA_001803185.1 Legionellales bacterium RIFCSPHIGHO2_12_FULL_35_11 | reverse complement strand
AATTATACATACATGTTGACACAAAAAAATTAAACATTTTGCTTGCGCCCTCCTGAAAATAGATATATCATGTTCTTATAATTACACTATTTGTAATTTTGGAAGCATGGTAATCATATGAACCTACAATCTTACATGAAACAGCTCAGGAAATATGGGAAACGAGCCTTCACTATCGAAGAGATTTTGGAGGAATTCAAGATATCTCGCAATTATGCCAGGGTGGCTTTATATCGCCTTATTCAAAGTGGTGACCTTGTATCACCCGCTAAAGCTTTTTATGTCATTGTGCCTCCTGAATATCAAACATACGGTTGTATACCCGCAGAACAACTTATTCCCATACTCATGAAGCATCTAAATACCGATTATTATGTTGCTCTGTTATCAGCGGGGTTATTTCATGGAGCAACCCATCAAAAACCCGCTAGATTCCAGGTCATGTTGAATAAAAGGATGAGCGGTAATTTGGTTTTTGGTGATGTTGAAATAGAGTTTATTTACAAAAAGTCACTCTCTGGACTTCCAACTCAAGATTTCGTTGTTGATACTGGCTATCTTAAAGTTGCATCACCTGAACTCACTGCAATCGACTTACTCAATTACCCCTCTCATGCGGGTGGACTTAACCACATAGCAACCGTTTTTTCTGAATTAGCCGAAGCTATAAATCAGGAAAAATTGATAGAGCTTGCCGAAAAGATCAATGCTAGATACCAACTACAACGCATTGGTTATATTTTAGAGAAAATTGATGTCATGGATGAAGATAAAAAAGCTCAAATAATGGAAGCCTTAGAAGCTTTTTTAAAAGGTAAAATGAAATATTACATACCCATCGCTTCTGAAATAGAAAAAATGGGTTACCCGAGATCCAAACGATGGAAAATAATAGAAAATACTGATGTAGAGAGCGATTTATGATCCCAAATATTTTTATACAAAATTGGGCTAATCATGTTAAATGGCAAACACCAGCCCAAATTGAACAAGATCTCATTATAAGCAGAGCGTTAGTAGATTTGTACAACGATCCACACATCAAAGACGCCTTAGT
>MHBB01000119.1 GCA_001803185.1 Legionellales bacterium RIFCSPHIGHO2_12_FULL_35_11 | reverse complement strand
GGAATTTGACGCGGATGTTAATTCCAGCAATGCGCATGGAATGGGTTGTTTGTCTTTAGCTGTTTTACGCGACTCCCACCAAGTATTCAAATACCTCATTGAATGCAAAGCTAACGTGTGTAACACATCGATAGAAGGTATCACTCCCCTTCACATTGCTGCGGAAAAGGAAAACACGCAGGATTTTATCAAAGCGTTATTAGACAATAATGCTGATGTTAATTCCCTCTTTGGCGGTAGAAGTCCTGCTTTTTGTGCGGGATCTGTTGGAAATATACAAATCATGCAATACCTCATTTCACACAATGGAAATACCAACTGTACCGACAATTCGCTATTGTTTCAAGTGGCTCTTAACGCTTCTCTTACATTAAAGGAAGATTTTCTTTTGCAATTACTCAAGAATAAAGCTGATCCTAATACAAAGCGCGAAGGTGGAGAATCTCTTCTTCATTTTACTGCTAAATCCAATGCTATAAGAATAGTTAAAATATTATTGGAGCATAACGCGGATTGTTCCGTTAAAAGCGATGAAGACAGTACTCCTTTGGCTGATGCTATTTCGAAAGGATTTTATCAAGTTGCTGAATTATTTCTAAATGCTGGCGCAGATATGAATGAGAAAAAAGGAGGATATCCTTTGTTGTGTGTTGCTGCTCAATTAAACCAAGCTACCATGTTGAAATTACTACTTTCAAAAGGAGTTGATATTGAGTCATGCAATGAAGAAACTGGTGAAACTGCCCTTTTCTTGGCCTGTCAAAGTGGTCACAAGGCGGCAGTGAAATTTTTAATCAAAAAAGGAGCCAATGTAAATGCTCCAAATAAAGACGGAGACACTCCGTTAATGATTGCCACTCAAAAAGGTCACTCAAAAATCATTACTATTTTG
>MHBB01000118.1 GCA_001803185.1 Legionellales bacterium RIFCSPHIGHO2_12_FULL_35_11 | reverse complement strand
GTTCAACATTATAAACAATAGTCGACAAAATATATCCTGAGCTATTTTGATCATAAAATGTAGCGGGTAATTGCAATAATTTTGAAAAAATTAATCGACGCATATCACGCACAACCGTTCGCGCTACCCGAGAAATAAAATAACTCGACACAAAACTTGCTATCCCACGAATGATAAAAATAATAAAAATCAGAATCGGCAACCAATGAATAAAAGCACGATCGCGATGCACAAAACCATGATCCACAATCGGCTTTGTTAATCCGATAAAACCTGCGTCGGTAGCCGACATCAGAATTGTGCCAATCGTACCTATTAAAAATAAACCCCAATAAGGTTTAGCAGATTGCAATAATCGTTTATAGGTTTTCATGCCAGTGTTTGTCATATTTTATTCCATGAAAATCGGTTAATCGGTGTAGGATAATAACATACTGATAACGAATAACCGATTACCGACCCCCGATAACCGATATCCGGTCTCCAAACTTAATCATAATCGCACCCAAATTGGCAGTATTGTACACTTTTACTCTATTTTGTTGATATCGTGATAGCACTATATGAGACGGCAAATGATAACGATTCAATTCACCCGCGGAAATAATGGCATATTGCGGCGAAACAGCATTCAAAAATGCGTGTGATGATGAAGTATGGCTGCCGTGATGCGGGACTAAAAGAACAGCTGATTGCAATTGCGTACCATACTGATACACCAACTCATATTCCATTAATTTTTCAATATCGCCCGTCAACAACATTTTCCCACCTCTTCCTGAAATCTGTATCACACATGAACTATTATTATCTTGATAAACTGAGCGAGGTCCTGGATTTAACGTAATAAAATGAACATTGTCCCAAACCCATGATTGCCCGGCGACACAGTATTGCGCATGGAGATGTGTAATTAATTGAGGTGCGCTTGTAAAAATAGATTGAACTGTAAAATCTCTTACAATTGCATCTGCACCCCCACTATGGTCATTATCACCATGACTTATTTCAAGACGATTAATAATATGAATACCGCGGTATCGTAGATACGGTGCAACAACAGATTCACCAAAATCAAAGCCCTCTGGAAAATGCGCGCCAGTATCATACAACATCACATGATGTGCAGTTTGCACGAGCACAGATAATCCCTGCCCAACATCAATGACAGTCACCCAATAATCACCCAGTTTAGGTGTAGGGGTTTGATAGAAAAACAAGGGTAATAATCCAAAACATCCCAGCCATTTTGCCGGCAGTTTTCTAGGCGATAATAAATAAATGGCGCCCATTATTCCCAGCGTTAAAACAAAAGGGTTGCTTATCGCGTGATGCCAACTTGCAAACGAAAAATGTGATGCCCATTTTAAAATTTGCCATAAGGGTAATAACAGTTTTCCGGTTAAGCAAAATAAATGTTGGCTCAAAAAATGAAAATCAAATAAATAAAACATAACGGATAATAATGCCATTGGTAAAACTACAAAACCTATCCAGGGAATAGCAATAGCATTTGCAAGGAAAGCAATCAGAGAAATTTGCTGAAAAAATAAAAGCATGACAGGCAATAATCCAATCAACATGGCCCATTGCATTTTTATCCATGATTTCATATGATTTTCAGATTGTAAGCGCCCTATCATTATCCATGTTAAAAATCCAATCGAAATAAAGCTTAAATAAAAACTGGTATCAATTAAATTAAAAGGATTTAAAATAAGCATCATGCTGGCCGCAAAAAATAAGCGTCTTGTCATTGAGATCTTTCTGCAAAAAAGTGACCCAATCATCAAAAAAAACAGCATGATTGATGCGCGTTGCGCCGGGACAGCAAAACCCGATAGTGCGCTATAAGATAAAGCACCTGACAACGCCCCTATTTCTGCAGCGCGCATCGCAGGCATAAATAATAATAGTTTAGGAAATAATCGCCATAATTTATTTATTAAAAAATAAAATAGCCCTGCAACAAAACCGATATGCAAGCCTGCAATGGCCACCAAATGATTTGTCCCTGTTTTTTGAAATACTTGCCAATCTGATTCGCTTAATCCATCGCGTAAACCAACGCACAATGCTGAAATGAATGAAGCAATGGTTTGATTGCCAATAGAATGATCAATTTCAATTTGAATTTTTTCTCGAAAAACCTGTAAAAAATAAAATGGGTCATTTCCCGATAATTTATTTTGATTGTTTTTAGTATTAACATAACCAGTCGCTGTTATCCCTTGCGATAATAAAAACTGCTTATAATCAAAACCCCCAGGGTTATGTGAACCAATCGGTGGTTTCAACTTCACATTCAACTGCCAACGTTGTCCGATTTGTAATTTAGGGGGGTGCGAATACCAGGCAAGCAGCATCTTTGTGCTTATTTTTGCATGCTGAAATTGGGTAACTTTGAATTGAAATTTTAATCCATGGAATTTTTTTTCAGGAATGGAATTAATAATACCCTGAATCAACACTGGCTTTTGAAATTCAAATTGCGGTAATCGCCATTGATTTATTTTTAATAAAATAAAATGGGTTACTACGCAGAGGAAAACAATTAAAAATAATATTAGATTTTTTTTCATTTGCTCATTAGAGCAAAGAAATAAAAAAAATTACATCCGTGTTTTTAAAAAAGCAATTTCATGGGCATTAAAGGCGGTGGCATCGAAAATGAGCGAGTCAACTCTAATTTTATTTCGGATCCATCTGTCTCTTCCACCCTGGAATCCCAATCCATTGTCGGGCTTTTTCTATAGTTTGGTGATGTATCTTCTGCTGGCGCAATAAGTTCTTTTCCAATGGGGAGCGGCATTGGTGCAAATAATCCACCATGACGCGGTGCACTATGCGCACGACACGCTCGCGAAAATTTTCTCGTAAGTTCTGTGCCCTTGCTTTTCTCTAAAAATAGAATACCGGTATCTGGATTTTTTCTGCCGACATAATTAGCGCCATCCATAAGCGAAAGCACTTCTTGTGGCGTTGCTGTAGGTGAATCCTTGCGTGAATATTGGGAGGTAATTCCTGGAATTCGAATTTGATTTGCTAGGCAATCGATGATTTGTAACGTATTTCCAGAACAAATCGCCGCTTCCATATCAGGAAAATGTCGCTCAACCAATTGAAACGAATATCCCATCACAGCGGCTATTTGCAACCAAGCACGATTCAATCCCCAAGAGTATTGGGCCTCTGGACAACCCAAACCAATGCCTTCATCCATAGAAGCTATTTTCATAACAGCTTCAACCGCTCTTGCAGTTCCTAAATAAATCACTCTCCGTACAGGGTACATATTGCGATACAAAATTAATTTTGCAACTTCAAAAAGCAGCGCTTCATAATGAAAAGTAAGAATACCTTCCTTACCTAATAACATGGCCATCTTTATAGAATGATTAGCAGTTGATTTCATTTTTTTGCAAGCGGCATTTGAAGCAGCAATTTCTTTTAATCTTTGTAAGGCAATTAAACCGATTTCTTCACCCAATGGTAAATTTCCATTTTCAACACTTGCTAAAAATTCTTCATCATTCGGATTTAAAAGCAAAGCAAGCGTGTGATGAGGATACCGATGTAATTCATATCTTTTATAAATATCACTCATTTTATCGCGTAACTGTTGCCATGTATTTAAATGCGCATCAATAACCTTGTCGAGTGTGTCAGGCGCAGAAATAATTTTGCGAAAAAATAATTGCTTAGAATCTAAATAAGTAATATTTTCTTGATAATAATCAACCAACCCATTAATAATATTAGCGTAAATATTCACAATATTTTCCGCTTGTAAAATAGCATCATCAAATAGCTGCGATTCAGATCCATAATTTGCAGTTATTAATAATTTTTTAATGCATTCTACATTGATATTATTTTTTCGCATCACCTAAGTACCCTAAAATTGATATATGTACACAATACCATGGGTATATTAAGGGAAAATTAACAGGGAGAGATATTTTGATTCTTTTGCTTCACCATACAAATCAGGAATCAGCGCAGTCTACTGATTCCTAATCATAAATAATTATATTATTTACCAAACAGTCACTTCACCCGTGTCTTTCATCGATAAACGAACACGACCCTGACGATCAATTTCGATCACTTTGACATTCACTTGTTGGCCTTCTTTCAAGAAATCACTCACATTCTCAACACGTTGCTCTGCAATTTGAGAAATATGCACTAAACCTTGTTGGTTTGGCGTCACTTCAATGAAAGCGCCGAAATCAACAAGCTTTACTACTTTACCAGCATAGGTTGCACCTACTTTTAAATCTTCAGTAATTTGTCGAACACGCAATAATGCACGCGCTAAATCATCGCCATTTACAGCACCCACTTTCACAACACCATCGTCAGAAATATCAATGGTTGATTTTGTGGATTCTGTTAATTCACGAATAACTGCGCCACCCTTACCAATTAAATCGCGAATTTTGTCTGGATTAATTTTAAGTGTAATAACACGCGGGGCATGCTTAGAAACTGTTTCACGCGGTTTATCAAGTACCTTATTCATAATATCCAGCAAATAAAGACGCGCATCTTTCGCTTGCGATAAAGCGACCTCCATAATTTCTTGTGTGATGCCTGTAATTTTAATATCCATTTGCAATGCAGTAACCCCTGTTGCTGTTCCTGCCACCTTGAAATCCATATCGCCCAAGTGATCTTCATCACCTAAAATATCAGTTAGTACCGCAAAACGATCATCTTCTTTAATCAACCCCATTGCAATACCTGCCACTGGCGCTTTGATTTGTACGCCG
>MHBB01000117.1 GCA_001803185.1 Legionellales bacterium RIFCSPHIGHO2_12_FULL_35_11 | reverse complement strand
TATTTGCCGTTGATTGGGGATCATCTGGATGCCGCGGACAAGCCGCGGCACGTAGGCGGTGGGGATGAATTGTAAACACGCCCTAATAATGGATATGTGCTAATGCTGGAATTAGGCAAACAATCTGATCATGATGCGTTCTATAATCCAGGTCGGCTATACCCTATTTCTCGATCCGAAAAACGAAAAGAAATTGGTATTGACCCTAACAATTTACCATTTTTTGGATTTGATTGCTGGAATCATTACGAAGTTTCTTGGCTTAATAACAAAGGCAAGCCAATGGTGGCTATTGCTGAAATAGCCTATGATTGTAATTCCCCAAAGATCATTGAGTCAAAATCCTTAAAGCTTTATTTTAATTCATTGAATAACACCAAATTTAATAATATTGCGGAACTTGAAGCTATCATAAAAAAAGATTTGGAAGAACGCGTGGAGGCAAATGTTACCGTTACGATTAATTCATTAGAAAAATTAACAGGTGTTGCCGCACAAACGTCATTTATTGGAGAAAACCTTGACGAGCTTGATATAGAATGTTCTGTGTATACGGTCGATCAATCTTTTCTTGCTGTGCATGATGAACTGGTAGAAGAAACATTGTATTCTGATTTATTAAAATCGAATTGCCCTGTTACGAATCAATCGGATTGGGGTAGCATACAAATTGCGTACATTGGCAAGAAAATCAATCGAGAAGGCTTGTTGAAATATCTGATATCTTACAGAAATCACAATGAATTTCACGAACAATGCATAGAACGTATTTTTGTAAATATTATGCGTCATTGCAACCCAACTTATTTAACAGTTTACGGCCGATATACTCGACGGGGTGGATTAGACATTAATCCATACCGTACCACAGAAAAATCATTATTCGATGGTAAAAATCATCGATTGATTAGACAATAGGAAGGTGGTACTGTGAAATCGAGCAAAATCCAGGATTGTTGCCATCGATAGGTCCTAGAATTAATTGCGAGTCTTTCTTTACCGCAATATCTTTTAAAGAAAAACTAGATTTTGGCACCGGGATGTGGATTCGCCATATACCATCATGCTGATGATTAACTGTAACAAATTGCGACATGGGCACGTTATTACCAGATCGATCTAGCCAGCCAGCGACAGCCCCTTGCAGTGCGCGTGATTCCTGAACATGCACCGCATAAAACCCTGATCCATTATTAAAATCACATAATACAGCTTGTACCGGTTGAGTAAATTTATGGATGTGCAGCATTTTGTCAATCCATATTTGACGCAACCATGACTGATTGGCGATGACAAATTCTTCGGGGCTGTCTTTGTCTAATTTAAGATGTCCATTGAGCCTACCAGTATGCCCTATCAATAATTTCAGTCCAGTATATAGATCTTTGTGTTTAGCTAAGAATTTATCATTACTATTAGATAATCGCAACATATCTACTTTAAAGTTAAAACCTTTGCCATCTTTAGTTTTGACGCCAAACACCCAGCTATTATTAATAGCATTAAATTGCAAAAAAGTTGCGCCAATTTTCCAATGCATGCGATCTGGATCATCTATGTAAGCACTACCCTCTTCATAAAGCAACGGTTTATTTAATTGTTCACTCATTAATACAGCAATGGTATGAAATTTATGTTTATCGCGTTGAAACTGGAACACATAATTATAATGTTCGCCATCTTCATTGGTTACAATTCCATAAAAAAACCAATCAGCCTGCTTGGCGATTAGTGAAAAATTAGGTAGTTCAAATTCGTTATTAGCGGCCGCATTTCCACAAAAATATAACCCCAAGCACAGCAGAATAATACGCCAAATTTGTTTCATAATTTAATTAATCCTTTTAATTTTTTATGTATATATAAAGCATGCCAAAATTTATCATCTACCTGGGCTGTTATTGGTAAATAAAACCAATTGGTCCTTGCAAAAGACCTGCATTTTACCGCATCTTTTTCTGTCATAATAACAGTCGGTTCATTGAATTGTAATTCTGATGATTTAAAAATATGATGATCTGGAAACGCATACTCGTGGACTATTAAACTGAATTTTTTTAGATGCTCAAAAAATTGATGTGGATTTCCAATAGCAGCCACTGCGGCGATTGGCTCTTGCAGTGTTTGCGTAGAATATGTTTCTCCACTTAAGATATTAATCAATACATTTTGCGTTTTGAAATGCATTGCGTATGCTTGAATGTTGCAAGCATCCTCTTGTTTGCCATTAATTATTACAAAATCGCTATGCCATAAACGTCCTGGTAATTCACGCAATGGCCCGGCAGGCAAACACCAGCCATTTCCAAATTTGCGATTACCATCAATTATGACAATTTCTATAGCACGCCCCATAGAATAATGTTGCAGACCATCGTCACTAATTACAATTTGAGGTTGGTATTTTTTAATTAAATATTCGACAGCTCTATTTCTTTTAGGATCTATAACTATCGGGCAATTTGTGTTTTTGGCCAAAATCAATGACTCATCACCAACCTCAGCAGCATCACAATCAACGTTCACTTCAAATGGAAAGGTTTTGATAGTGGCTTTATATCCACGACTTATGATCCCGACCCGCAAACCTTGTCCGCATAACTTGGCGGCTAAATCAATAACCAGTGGTGTTTTGCCAACCCCGCCTACTGTAATATTACCAACTACAATTATTGGTATTGTAACTTCATGTTTAAAAACATTATTTAAAATAATTTTTCTAATCCAATGCGCGGCATAATAAACAATCGCAATTGGCCGTAATAACCAGTGGAGCAATAACCAGTAACCTTGTGGTCGCGCATACCACAGTTGCTCAATAAATTTATGAAATTTTACAATCAACATTTTTCTTGGATAATCTTTTTATTTGTGAATAAAATAAACCTGAATAATAACCATTAATGGCTAACAATGAAGCATGGGTTCCTTCTTCAACTATTCTACCACGATCTAAGACTACAATTTTATCTGCAGTTTGGATTGTAGAGAGACGATGCGCAATGATTAAAGTAGTTTTACCATGCATAACATGCTCCAAAGCTTTTTGGATAATATGTTCGGATGTGCTATCCAAGGCAGAAGTGGCTTCATCTAAGATCAAGATCGGAGCATTTTTAAAGATAGCTCTGGCAATGGCAAGACGCTGACGTTGACCGCCAGACAATAATACACCATTTTCTCCAATTCTAGATTCATAGCCATCCGGGAGTAGGCTGATAAATTCGTGCGCATAAGACAACTTTGCCGCATGTATAATCTTGTCCATCACATACTCCGCATTACCATAAGCAATGTTATTAGCAATTGTATCATTAAATAAAGTTGTTTGTTGGCTAACCAAAGCAATTTGGCTACGCAAACTGGTTAAAGATAGCGAATTAATGTCCATATTATCAATAGTGATGGTTCCGTTATTTGCTTGATAAAATCTTAGTAATAAACTAGAAATAGTAGTCTTGCCGCTTCCAGAAGAGCCAACCAAAGCCACTTTTTGTCCAGATTTTATTGTGAGACTCACCTCACGCAACACATGACTGGATTGATTGTAATAAAAATTTATTCGATCAAAATTAATATTTCCATTAAGAGGATGTTGAAGCACTATCCCTGCAGAATTTTCTAGTGGCTGGTCAATCAGATTAAAGATGCTTTCAGCACCAGCCAAACCGCGTTGAAATGTGGAATTTAAAGTTGTTAAAATTTTCAATGGTTTGATTAGTTGCAACATAGCTGCAATAATGGCAACAAACGATCCGGCTGAAATTATAATAAATGTCGCTAATTTTACCGCTACAAAAATAATCAAAGCTATTCCAATGGCTACCACTATCTGCACGCCAGCAACATTCAAGGCTTTGCTGGCAGCAACCTTCATATCTTGAATACAAGCTAACTCAGTGGTTTTATTGAATTTATTGGTTTCATAAAACTCCCCACCAAAAACGCGAATCACGCGGTAACCATCAATTGCTTCGCTAGCAACCTCGGTTACTTTACCCATGGTTTGTTGCACATTATGGCTCAAGCGACGCATGCGCTTATTGGTTGAATTAACAATAAAGCCAACAAAAGGGATGGTAATTAGAAATAATAATGATAACTGCCAACAAAGCACTAACATTACAGTTAACAAACCTATCACTAAAAAAAAATTTTGCACAAAATCCGTTAAGGCATCAGCGCTTACCTGAGCAACTTGTTCTACATCATAAAGAATTTTTGACAATAACTGGCCAGATGGAGCGTTATCATAGTAACTTGATGGTAATTTTATTACATGACTAAAGACTGTTTGACGCAACACTTTAACTACGGAGCGCGCCACATAAGTCATGCAATAACCCGCGACAGAGCTCACTATACCGCGTCCAGTAATTACCACCAGCAAAATCAATGGAATGGTTTTAACAAAGTTCAGATCAACTTGAATAAATCCTTTTTCTAAAAAAGAGCGTGTCATATATGTAAGCCCAGTATCTATCAGGGTATATATAATGTTCGCGCACACTCCTAATAATAAAACACGCCAAAATGGTTGAACTAATTTTGAAAGACGATGCAGTAACTTGATATTTTCAGTTACAGTAATTTTTTTGCAGAATAATTTATACAACACGCAGTAAGTCACCAAAATAAAAATGAATTAATTTTACTCATAATTTGCTTGTATGACTACTGCTTATTTGTTTTATTTACTCGATTTCGCAGCTTTTAATACTTGACTTTCAAAGATCTCGACGTACCGCGCTTTATGCGCGGTATCCAGAAATCTTGCAAAATCGCTGGATCCCGCGGACAAGCCGCGGGACGTAGGCATTTTAAAAAGTCAAGTATTAAAAACTGCGGAATCGAGTATTTACGCTACTAATTCAAATACCTGATAACCAACAATAGCTGACGCAACAATAACCCCTGTGATTTTCAGGACGCGAGAAAATAATGTCTTGGCGCCATTGAAAAAAACGCCATCATTTGCAGCAGCTAATAATTGCGTGTTTGATAGATTTTCATGCTTATCGACTTGGTTTGTAAAATCAAATATGGGCTCCTCTTCCGCGAATCCCGCCCACCAACCATCATGCCAATATTTTGCATCAATTGAAAATTCGGCGAATGGATTGTCACTTTCATCTACTTCAGCTAATGCGCATTCATATCCATATAAATAGCATTCTTCTAAAGTAGGATGTTCGATGTTAAATCGCAATTTTACATAAGGCAACACAGCTGTTATATCGTTCATAATGTAACCTCTTTCCATAATAGGCTGCTAAAAACATAAAATTAAGCCAGTCTCTGGCTATAATGACAATTTAATTGTTAAATGATTTCTTTGTCAAAACTTATTTCAGTGTATACCTATATTTAGATTTTATGCGTGCCGAAACTGGGGTTTTACTTTTTTTTGACATTTATGCTGATGAATTTTGAGCATAGCCACTCCTTTATAAACACGCCCAGTATCAATATAATTGGATTTTACTTACTAAAAATAATATAATGCATGCTTCAAGACATATATTTGGGACGCAATAGCAAAATGCATCCAAAATTCCAACGCATAATACTTTACGCTCGCCAACATCATGCCAACCATGCGGTCAATGAAACGGTACAGCGTTTGATAGATTTTCTAACGCGTCAACAGTTTGAGATTTACACTGATTATAGCACTGCATCACAATTTTCTCTCGAATTACCAATTTTAGAATATACACAAATGGGGCAAAAACATGATCTGTTGGTTGTTGTGGGCGGCGATGGAAGTTTATTAGCTGCAATTAGAATTGCCATGGAGGTAAATTTACCGGTAATCGGGATTAATCTGGGGAGGCTGGGTTTTTTAACTGATATTTCACCACAAGAAATCGATAACAAATTGTATGCGGTGATAAACGGGGAATACCGAGAAGAAATTCGTTTTTTATTACAAGCTCAATTGTATGATCGAGATAAAACGGATATTCTTTTTCATGGCGACGCTTTAAATGATGTGGTGCTGCATCGTGGGCATGAAACTCATTTAGTAGAATTTGAAATGTATATTAATCAACAATATGTTTGTCATTATCGTTCTGATGGACTAATTATTGCAACGCCTACTGGATCTACGGCATATTCACTGTCAGCTGGCGGCCCTATAATGCATCCCAAACTAAATGCCATGGTTATAGTTCCTATGTTTTCGCATAGTTTAAACTCACGACCATTGGTTATAGATGGGCAAGCGAACATCGATTTATTTATTAGTCAAAATAATATATACCCATTACGTCTTAGTTGCGATGGGCAAGAATCATTAATGGTTAAAGCAGCGCAGCAAATTAGAGTCGAGAGAAATAACAAACAATTACGTTTATTACATCCTATTGATTATAATTACTATGATACTTTAAGGATAAAATTAGGTTGGCAATCGAAAAATAATCTAACCAGTTAAATATTGTAGGTTACAGTGCTTACTTCTTTAAGAATTGAAAACTTTACTATAGTTAAATTTCTTGAACTTGATTTCCAGACAGGTATGAATGCATTTACTGGAGAAACTGGAGCAGGGAAATCTATAATGCTAGATGCATTAGTTTTAGTTCTTGGAGGTCAATCTGATGTTGCATTGATTCGTCATGATGAAGAAAAATGCGATATTACGGCGACTTTTTATATTGATCATGGTTCTGAGCCAATTAATTGGTTAATCAACCACGATGCCTATGCTGATGATAACTTATTAATAATCAGACGAATTTTACAACGTGCAGGAGGTAGATCAAAATCCCTGGTAAATGGGCATCAGTTTTCCATTCAAAAAATAAAAGAATTGAGTTCAATGCTGGTCCATATTTATGGCCAGCATGAGCATCACCTGTTATGGCACCATGCGACCTCCAGACAACAACTTGATGCGTTTGCACTAAACAGTGCGATATTAGATAAATTATCCCAATGTTATAAAATTTACCAAGCATTGAAACAAGAAAGAGATGCGATTGCTGAAGGCATACAAAATAATCAGTTTACAACAGATCTAATTTATAAAATTGATGAATTATCTGAATTAAATACATATGTAGGAGAGATGGATTCCTTAAGCAAAGAACACCAATTACTTCATCACTCCCAAGATTATCTACAATATAGTCAACAAATTTCTCAACTACTTGGTTCCGAAGAGTCCTCTAATATTTACAGCCAATTGCATCTAACTTTGAATTTAATGCAATATTTGCCACCAGAAAATCAATTTATACGAAATGCAATTGAGCTTTTATCAACAGGGATCATTCAGTGCCAAGAGGCCCTTACTGAAGTATTGCGTTTTGTTGAGCAAGTGTCAGTCGAGCCAGAACGTTTAGCCGAGATAGAAAAACGTCTAAGCGCTGTTCATAACATGGCAAGAAAATATCATATAGATCCAGACAGTCTACCCAAGTATCTGGATGATTTACAAGATACATTGCGGAAAATTGAAATAAATACTTTAAAATTAGAATTGCTTGAAACATCTTGTCAAACAGCTTTAAATGATTATCATCAAATAGCCGCGGAACTTAGCGCATCCAGAAAACAAGCGTCTAAAAAATTGAGCCAAAAAATCACCAGTATTATCCAGCAACTTGCTATGCCACATGGAAAAATAGAGATTTTAATAAATAAAATCGATAAAATTCAACCGTATGGTTTGGATAAAGTTGAATATTTGGTTTGCACTAATCCAGGTATGCCGTTAGATTCGTTGCAAAAAATTGCCTCTGGTGGCGAGTTATCCCGCATTAGTCTAGCGATTCAAATGGTTACTGCGCAACAAAGCAGTACTCCAACATTGTTGTTCGATGAAGTTGATGTAGGGATAGGAGGAGCTACAGCCTCATTAGTAGGCGAATTATTACGCAATCTTGGAGATAGACTTCAGATTTTTTGTGTTACACATCAACCTCAAGTAGCGT
>MHBB01000116.1 GCA_001803185.1 Legionellales bacterium RIFCSPHIGHO2_12_FULL_35_11 | reverse complement strand
TGATACTGATGGTTCATCATTACAATTTGGTTCTGTTAAAATGACAACCAAAGGGCAGGTTCTAAAATTATATCAAACACCCTATGGTGAAGTTGCTGTTTCTAGACACGTTTATCAAACCTCAGCAGGAGGGGCGATTTTTTGTTCGTTAGACAATGATGCCCGTATTATACTCACATCAACACCGCGCTTTGCATCACAAGTTAGTCATAAGATGTCTGAGATGTCAGCGCCTGCAACTCAAAAAGATTTGAGCCTAAATCACAATCGCGATGTGACGCATAGGGTTCTTCAGCGGTTAGCAGAAGCTGTTGCTCATGTGGTTCAAATAAAAGAGGAAACGTGGAGTTATACTGTTCCGAATATAGATGACACTGAAATCAAGGCTATCAGTATCGGTTTAGATGGTACATGTATACTCATGTGCGGCGGGGTGTAATGGTTCGTTTTATTTGAGTCATAACTCGCATTTTTATCTCGCGCTATTTGAAGTCATCAGAAGCAAAAATTCCCTAACGCATTGATTTTCAATACAAAATTATATTTAATGATCGTGGGATGGCATTTTTGTGCCTAATTGTTTAAATTTAAAAAATTATTTTCCTATGCCGATGCATGTAACGCTACAGGCGGGGACGCCGATGGCTGCGACGTGAGGTATGGGCGGCACGGCTAGCCGCCTATTAAGAGCATCACGTCGATAAATATCCCGGGGTTTGGGGCAGAGCCCCAAGTAAAACAAAAATTCCTTCGCTAGATATTATTTGACCATATCTCTAAATGGGATTTGATTTGTTTCATAGTGACAAGGAATACTGCAGCTTTTGTCGTGTCTCACATCAAATATCGTGAGACGAGTTATGTAAATTAACTCGGCACGTTACAACGCTTTGAAAATTGCTACTCAATTAGCTGCTGGACGATTGCGTGGAGTTTTTGTGCCAAGCCAAGCGCGAGAAGAAAAGCGAAGTGTGACAAGATTACGGAAAAACATTGTTAAAGCTCGCCACTTTTAATACGCTTTCTATCCGACTCCTTAGGGCAGGATTCATTGATAGTAAATTTAATAATGTTTCATCATCCATAAAATTATGCTCGCCTCATGCATTAAACAATTGCATTGTTTTACAGAAAAAATGTGTGTAATTCAAGCTCTTTTCTTCGTAACCTCTGGGTTGCTTCGTCGCTGCGCTCCTCGCAATGACGGCATCTTCTAATTAACCCTTCCCTAATCATTTGATTTACCTAAGTAATTTCTGAGGCTGTTTTAACCAATTCATATCCTAATGCCCTTGCTTTTTTCTGCATATTGCTCAGAACTCGCTTATGAAATTGCTCTTCATAATAATTTGCTCCAGCATCATTATAATCTTTCCCATGCTTTAGCATTGTATAGAAAAGACGTGCTAATTTATATGCGGTTGCTGTTATCGCTTTAGGTGCCCCTAGTCTGGCTTTTTGACGTCTATAAAAGGCTCCAACTGCTGAATCACTGCGATATAACGTATTCGCTGACATACGAAATACAGCAGCAGCCCTGTTAGCACAAGGTTTTGTTTTACTGCTTAGGCGTCTTCCGCCAGAGATCTTTGTTCCTGGCGCAAGCCCAAGCCATGAACCAAATTGTTTTGGTGATTTCCAGCGATCCATATCCAACCCAATTTCAGAAATAATTTTCAAAGCACTGAAACCTTCTATACCATCAATCAACGTAAGATCGACACCAGTTATTTGATAAAGATATTTTCTAGTATCAAAATATGGCTCATTATCTCTACGTTTTTTCTTCTTCTTTTCACCTAACGGTTTTGATTTTTCATTTATTTTACAGTCAAATTTTTCTAATGCTTTTTGTGCCTCGGCATCACATTCAGCTAATTTGGTTTGATAAATGTCATACAGATCTAAAGCTTGACGTAAAGCAAATATATGCTCTTCACGATAATTTCCAACGAGAGCTTGCTCTATCACTTCTTCACTATTTTTGCAGCATTCATTACGTAGTTTAGCAAGTGTTTTAGCAGAGCGCTCTCCAGCAACAATGGCCCGAATAATATTCATACCCGTTACACCTGTTATTGTAGAAATCACATGATGAAGCTGGACATTCATTTGCATCAATGCCTTTTGCATATGTTGGATATGAGTGGCAGAACATTTTACCAACATATCTCGTTGGCGCATGTAGGCCCGCAGTACGCAAACATCTTGTGTTGGGCGAAATGAGCCTTCTAATAGTCCATACATATGTAATCGTTGTAACCATTGACAATCAAGAACATCACTTTTACGGCCGGGTACATTTTTTACATGCCGAGCATTGACTAATCTAACTTCTATACCACGCTCTTCCAATATCTCATAGAGAGGAATCAAGTAAACTCCAGTCGATTCTATCGCAACTGTCGTGATTTTACATTCCACTAGCCAATACGCCAATTTATACAAATCATTTGTAAAACTTTTGAATTCACGAACCGTCGTTTCGCTGCGCCCATCTGGAACGCACACAAAATGTGATTCAGCACCTATATCAATACCTGCTGCATTAAGATTTATTTTTTGAAGCTCTGCAGGTAATTTTGAATTTTTTACTTTCTTTTTGCTCATAACAACTCCATAATAGCATTGCATAGGATGGAGTGCTTATGCGCAGAGGTTGTTTTAAAATAAGCAATCTTCTAAACGGGATAGTGCTTCTGGGCACTTCACCAATGTCGCTATCGCCAATCTCTGGGACCATGCTTTCAAACGGGCATATAAAGCACCAATGTGCGAACGGTCTTGACAACATGAGCACTCCGCCCGCTACTATAGATCAAATCAAAAAAATGCTCAAAATAAAATCATTGCCATGCTGCATGCCTGGTTAATCGTGCCCGTTTTCTCGTTTACGAGTTATAGATGCTTTCAATTACACCCGAGCTCAACTGCTTTTTCTAGGATTATCCAGTATTATAAGAATTTTTGTTCCGTGCATCTGCTAGCTTACTTTCGGTATATAAATTTAGGCTTGCTATTAATTGTTTAGCTTTAGCATTAAAGATATTTTTTTCACGACTTGGTATAGAGTCAGCTAACGGTAATCTGATGGTGGTTGGATTTTGAGCTACCTGATTTATATGAAATTCATAATGGCAATGTGGCCCATCAGCAAGTCCTGATTGACCAACATAACCTATAACTTGACCGCGCTTTACATGATCACCACGCGATAATCCTCTTTGAAATCTAGATAAATGTCCATACACAGATGAATACATTTTATTATGTACAATTTCAATCATGTTACCATATCCGCCACTTGGCCCAATATATCTAATTCGACCATCACCTGTTGCATAAATAGGAGTCCCCATTGGTGCAGCAAGATCAACCCCTTTATGTGGTCGAACATATTTTAAAACAGGATGCATACGTCCTCTACTAAATGATGAACTAATATGACTGAATTTAACAGGGTATCGATTAAAAGCTTTTTGTAAGCTTTCACCGTTTGGAGTATAATAGACAGTAGAGCCGTAGATGTCAGTATGAGCGATTGCTTGGTGAGTTTTATTTCTGGTTTTATATTCAACTGCTAGTATTTCACCAGTGTTAACTTTTATGTCATCGATATAAGATGCTTTATAAAGAAGGCTAAATTGATCCCCTTCTTTAATATCCTTCGAAAAGTCAATATTCCATTCAAATATTTTAGTCATTTGTTGCATAAGTTTATATGGAATATTTAATCTTTTAGCTGTTCGATACAAAGAACCTTCGATAGTTGCAGTTAAAAAATCATTGTGGATTTCAACTTTTCTTTCTTTTACCTTAGTAATATATTTATCTCCTTCGCGGTAGACAAGCAAGAACTGAGAAATGTTTAATGGAAAAATTAGCTTATCAAGAGCTTTATTATTAATTAAAAATTGTATATTTTGACCTGGTTTAATTTGCGTTAGTTGTTTTGCATGCGGATTATTTTTTAATATATTTTGTAATGTACCTGAACTAATTTCGGTCTGGTTAAAAATTTTTCCCAGTGTATCTTTCGGTTTTGTTGTGATAGTAATCCAGTCATTTACTTCATCCGTTGTGGGTGCAGAAGCAAATGTATCATCTGGAATAGGAATTTCAATATCATTATATGATATGCTGTTTTTGTTGAATTTAAGGACAAAAAATAAAATAGCAAACGTCAAAAATATTATCGTAGTTAAATATAGTTTCTTATTTGAAATAAATTTTTTCCTATTAGTATTATGATTTCCAATCATTTTAACCCTTTAAAATCTTTGATAGACACAACATTATTTTCTATTTAAAATCAGAAATTCAATTAATATGACTTACGAAAACCTTCTAGGTTAATACATAAATCTAGTTTATCCCAAGTTCCAATTAATTTTTATTGGTTAAGATACCTGGTGTAATAAGTTAGGTCAATTAAAAATAAGGTTTTGACAAAATGATTGTAGATAAATCTGCTAAACAAACAAAGGATAAGTCATCTTTTAAAATAAGTGAGCATCAAGAGCTGTTGCGTGGTTGTTTGGAAGTTTTACCTGAGGGGGATCTAGCCAAAAAACTTGAGAAGGGGGTGCCTTTAAAAATTAAAGCTGGCTTTGATCCTACAGCCGCAGATATTCACTTAGGCCATACGGTTCTTCTTAACAAATTAAGAAAGTTCCAAGAGTTAGGGCATCAAGTGATTTTTCTGATAGGCGATTTTACTGCATCTATTGGTGATCCTACTGGAAAAAATGTAACAAGGGCTCCAATTAGCAATGAACAAATTATGCGCAATGCAAAAACATACGAGGAACAGGCTTTTAAAATTTTGTGTCCTGAAAAAACAACAGTAGCTTATAATTCAAAATGGCTTGGAAAAATGAATTCGTCAGATTTAATTAGGTTAGCAGCTAAAAGCACTGTTTCAAGAATGTTAGAGAGAGATGATTTTTCAAAGCGATATGAAACTCAACAGCCAATAGCTATACATGAATTTCTATACCCACTTATACAAGGATATGACTCTGTAGTTTTAGAAGCTGATGTTGAGTGTGGTGGCGGAGATCAAAAATTTAATCTATTAATGGGGCGGGAATTACAAAAACAATATAACCAAGAACAACAAGTTGTAATGATGGTTCCGCTAATAGAAGGATTAGATGGTATTAAAAAAATGTCTAAATCTTTAGACAATTATGTAGGTATAAATGAAACCCCAGACATGATGTTCGGTAAACTCATGTCAATTTCAGATGAATTAATGTGGAGATATATTGATTTATTAAGCTTTAAATCTATCACTGAGATTCACAAGTTAAAAGAACAAGTTACATCTGGTCTGAATCCTAGGGATGTGAAAGTAGATTTTGCTAAAGAAATTGTTGCTAGATTTCATAATGTATCTGATGCAGAAAAAGCTTATGGTTCATTTATTGCAAGATTTCAGAAAAAACAAATTCCAGAAAATTTAGAGTTAGTAAATATTAGCTACAATAAAGAAGATACGATTGCTCAAATACTTAAGACTACTGGATTAACAAAGAGTACATCAGAAGCGATTAGATTAATAAATCAGGGTGCAGTCCGAGTTAATGGCGAAAGAATATCAGATTTATCTGTTAGTTTAAGCGCTAATTGTGAATACATAATTCAAGTTGGAAAACAAAGAGTTATGAAAATAAATTTAACCTAGAAAAAGTAAAAAAGTATTTGACAAAGGATGTGAAAAAGGTAGAATGACGAGCACGCCACATGGGCGAAGATGATTAAGAATATAATTGAGACAAACTGTGTGGGACTTTTGAGAGGCCATGAGTTTTAATGAAATAAAAGCAAGTCAGAGAG
>MHBB01000115.1 GCA_001803185.1 Legionellales bacterium RIFCSPHIGHO2_12_FULL_35_11 | reverse complement strand
GCATTCACGCCAAGTCGCCTTGCCAATTGCTTGATGGTCATTCCCAGCACTTTACGCACAGATCGAACCCAACCTTCCGGTGGTATATTCAAAGCGCCATTACTTTTGAGGATCAAAAGTTGCTGATCAAGCTGCTTGATGGATAAAAATTTATTATTCATTAGTTACTCAAATATAATTGATTTACACATATTTCAATTATATTTGAGTAATTGAATATTGTAAATAACAATTATAAAATTGTAGTTAAATTTAATATTACTAGGTGAACGACCGATGGCGTCACTGTGTCATTATTGTGACGTAACAACGCTATTTTAGATGGTATTGTGACTGTGTCAGACTGTTTTTCACCGTTAAACAATCAGGTTGAAGCATTAGGTTTAGATTCAGGAGCAACAAAATCACTCGTTTTAAGTGGTTTGGCAGCAAAGAGAGCGTCTCTTGCTGTTCCAGGAGAAGACTCCACTGCTGGTGCCTTTGTTGTTTTAGATTCCTCAGCTTCCAAAACTACCTTTCTTGACCGTTCCAAAAGCACAGTCAGTCTTTGACTGTTGATATCGTTATCAAAAAAAACACCTGCAGTAGCAATAACAGTTTTTCTTATTTCAGGTATAACAGCATCAAAAACAGTATCATTTGGCAAATCAGCATGTTTCAATTTGTAAGCTAAAAATTGCTCCCGTGAAATTTTCTCAGCACGCTCTTCAATGGAAGCAAAAGCCGCACGCTTTTCAGCAGTAAGTGCTTCTGGACGGTAAACATGAAAGCACGGATCGCTTCCATACACAGCACGTTGCAACGACGCTAAGTAATAGCGGTTGCAAGTAAGCTCTTGCTTTTCTGAATCACTGGTTGCATAGCTTGTATGCGTTATCTGAGGTGAAAATGCGCCGCCCACTTTATCTCGTAGACGAACAACTTCCTGATCAAAATAGCCTAATTTTCCTGCATTATACCCGTACGTTAACTTATTAATAATATACTTATGAATACCAACATCGTTACAATAAAGTTCACCTGAAAAATGCAGCAAAGCATTCACAATAGTTTCTCTGGCATAATCATTTAGACTATACTTCATGTTGATCTCTATAAAATTTGCCACAAGATAAGTATTTTTGTCAGAATCTTCTCCAAAATACAGCCAGGTGAGCGCTATAGGTTTTTGTGTCCCCATATCAACAACAACATGAAATTGCATAGCGTCATCCATAATTCTTTGCACAATCGCTGAAAATTGCGAATTACCTACAGCCAGACAACATCCTACTTCATTCCCTAAAAATAAAGTGGTAATTTTTTCTTTGTCCCACTGTTCAACGCGAAAATGTTGCAAAGCTAACTGATCCGTTTTTTGCATGACAATAGCTTTTTCCACAACGGCAGAAGCATAAGCTTCTTGATAATGTTCAGCGAATTCAAAAAAACTTTTTGTCTCTGGCAGCTTATCTACAACACCAGAATCAACTACAACTTTCAAAGAAGTATGAATTGTTTCGAACATACTCCAATGTGTATCTTTATAAAGCTCCATAGGAGTTTTTTTATCTTTAAAAATTTGTTTATAATTTTTCTGAATTTTTCGGAGCGTATTTATCGCATCTTCAATTTTCTCTCTTTCTTGAATTAAAGTTTTTGAATCGGGTGTTTCTTTTAAAGAAGTGACAACTCCATTTCTTTTCTCTTGTAGCAGTTTGATAATCGCATTAATTTGATTAATTGAATTTTTCTCCTCATTATCTGCTTTACATAGCTTATTTAAAAAACCACAGAGATACTCCATAGCACGTATTTTTTTCATTTCAACATGAAAACTCTTTGGTTCTAGTGTAAATTCATATGTTTTTGAATATGAAAGCGCTTCTTTTGTTTTTATCCCGCGCTCAGAAAGTGTTCTTTGAATGCGCATATTGTGAGCTGCCAAACCTCGTCCAAGCGATGAAGCCGCCTGCTGGTCATTATGCAAAAAATCATAAATTGAAGCCCCTTTAAGATAACAGTTAATCAGTTCATGCAATATCTTGCCATGATCAGTAGTTGATATCTGAAGTTTTGCAGCTCCTAATTGTGCAAATTGAATAGGGGATAATATAGAAAACAAAATATCACTATTAATTTTTTTTGCTTCCTCCTCTGATATCCCTATTGTCTTTATCACCGCATCAAACAAAGCTTTCCTACAAAAAACTGAAAAGTCTTTTATTGATAAACCTTCATGGGTTTTATAGCTAGAAAAAAATGCTTCAAAATCAAACGAGGCGCTGCAACGCTGTGACTCTGGTTTTAACAACAATGCATAATCATAAGCAGCTTTGACTCCAATAATAATGCTCTTACATACCTCAAGCTGATCTTTTGTTAAAACTTCATCTTTATGCATTAAAAAATAATGCTTTAAAAAATCATGCATTGCTTCAGGTAATCTAGGCAACTCATTTAACAATCTTTCAAGGGATAGAACGGTTTTAGCCAACTGATCACTTAGCCACTTTAGTGCTGCTGAACCCATCATATCAACTAACCTTACAATCTTTTCATTGTGATCCATGAAAAATTTAATTGTGTCACGTTTTTGAAAAACATTTTCATGACTTGCATTAATCAGATCAAATTTTTCATATAAAGAAATGAACTCTCTTTTCACATGAAAAACAATATAATGACTGGAAAAAAAATCCAATGGGAAATCTTTTAATAGTTTCAACACTTCTGCAAGATTTTCCTGAAAAAAAGGTTTTATTTTTTGCAATAACTCAGTAGTTTTTTCTTTTGGAAAATAATAGTTACTCAATAGCTTTGAATATTTACAAATTTCGTGCCATTGTGCCATTTCCTCTGAAGTCAATGTCTGGTATTTTTTTTCATAAAATACCTCCTTTATCACAAGAAATACTTCATCTGAAAAAAAATCACGACTTGAGCTATATCTTGATATATAAAAATCATTGAATGATTTTTCCATATTTTCCGTAGATTCATTCATAAAAAAAAGTATAAAGTCAATTGCTTTTGGTCCAAAAATTTCAAATAAAGATCGTATGCAACACTCGTTTTTTTCAGCAAAAGCCACCCATTGCATATTTTCTGATGCTTTTCTTTCGTTAAACATTTCAACCATTGAGATATAATTTTGAATAAAAGAAAAATCCTCCTGATTTAGCCTAATCAAACTGTTTTTAAACTCTTTCGGCGCCTCAGAAATATATCTCCAATGCGCCAAGACTGGATCTTCTGCAATATTTTGAAAAAACATGTCGTCATCTTCTAAAAAAAGCGGGCTTGTAGGATTATCAAAAAATTGAAGATATTCAACGCGGTTCATATAGTAAAAAAAATCTTTCTCGCCAAGCAGAGAAATTATGCAAGCAATTCTTTCTAAATGATGCAACAAGACTATGTTAACCATCCAAGCTGGATCGTAATGAGCACGAATTTTTTCATATAATGCACTCCATTGCTTACCAAAATTATCTTTTTTTTCTAATACATTCTCAAACACCGTGCGTGACAACACCTGAATAAGTGAACCATGATGTTGAGTAAGCCCATCCAAAGTTTGTGATTTTTTTTCGATAGCCGTTAATACAAGATCTATCAACTTTCTGCCATAGTAATAATAATAATTATCTACCTTTTGATCACCCAATAAATACTTTACTTTTTTTAGGTGCTCGCCACTTTCTTTCTCTTTGTTATAAAATTCTTGTAGAATTTCTTGGATAAAAAAAATAAGTCTTTCACGAGAAACGGGCAAAGACAGCAAAATAATAGAAACAATAGCCTGTAATGATTTATCATCCCTGCCTTTTTCGTCCAAAAACATTCCTCTCAATACTGAAAAAACATTATCCACATCGGACAATACCTCACCATCAATTAATGCAAGAAGAATAGAATTCGAAAAATCTTCCATTATGTATTCGTTATTAATTTTTTTTGACAAAAATAAATAAGAAATAATCAATTCTTGCCACTTTTTTTCTTTACAGAGTACAAACAATCTTTCAATTAGCTCTCGTTCTTCAGTAGGTGTATCCAAAGGATAACGTTCTTCAATGATCGCCTGTGTTTGATCTGCTTGACTCCCTGAAAGTCCAGTTAATTTTCTAAGAATTTTATGAAAGTCTTCTTTTTTTTGATATTCCTGCATTAATTCTTCAATTTCAGGGGATATAAAACCCGCTTCAAAACTTGAAGGGTATTTATCCATGATTTCATGTATTGTATCCATCGAAATAATGAGCATAATATCTGCATCTTCAAGGTAAGAACGATCCGGACGAAATTCATCTATGATTGTTAAAATGAACTGATAAAGCTCCTTTATATTGTCAATATAATCTAGCTTCTCATTCAACAGAACCAATCTTCTTAGTGATGCAACATATAGGATTAATAATTCATCTGTAAGATTACCATTTTTTAAAAGAGTGCTTAAAATATGGAGATCTTCATTGGACACATTCCCATTTTTATGGGAAACCATTTTAAAAAAAAGCTTGACATACGTAGATACTATAGCCGAACCTCCGTGATAACCACTGGATGCAACTAACAAATCATAAATAAGCAACTCAATATCATCAAATACCCTAGCCACTGGTCGCATAATCCACTCCTAAAAAAGCTCTTAATTATAGGGTGAAGTATAGTCTAGAAATTCTAAAAAACACTTTTTGCACGTAATTCGAATTGCATCAAAAAAAATGACACCGAAAGCCTTTAAAATTTGATTCGTTGCATCACAATAAATGACACCCAAGGAGGGGTGACATTATGGTGAGGCA
>MHBB01000114.1 GCA_001803185.1 Legionellales bacterium RIFCSPHIGHO2_12_FULL_35_11 | reverse complement strand
AATCTGAACCAGGCGTACATCAAGGATTTGAATATTCAAGAACTCAAAATCCTACACGCTTTGCCTATGAAAATTGTGTTACTAACCTTGAGAGCGGAAAATATGGTTTTGCTTTTGCATCAGGAATGGCAGCCATAGATTCAATTATAAACTTAGTAGATGCCGGTTCGCATATTGTTGCTGCAGATGACCTATATGGCGGCACATTCCGTTTATTTGATAAAGTAAAAAGACGTTGCTCTAATTTATCATTTACTTTTACTGATTTTAGCGACTTAAGCGCTATTGAACAAGCTATAAAACCAGAAACTAAAATGTTATGGTTTGAAACGCCTTCTAATCCTATGTTGAAAATTGCTGATATTAGAAAAATAGCCGCGTTAGCAAAAAAGTATAACCTTATTTCTGTCGCTGATAATACTTTTGCAACTCCTTGGATACAACGCCCACTTGAGATGGGAATTGATATTGTAGTACATTCCGCCACTAAATATCTTAATGGCCATTCTGATGTTGTAAGTGGTATAGCAGTTATTGGTGATAATTCAGAGCTTGCGGAAAAAATTAGTTTTTTACAGAACTCCTGCGGTGCAATTGCTGGACCATTTGATAGCTTTCTAGTACTAAGAGGATTAAAAACCTTATCTCTCAGGATGCAGAGACATTCAGAAAATGCTTTAGAATTAGCACATTTTCTTAACCATCATCCAAAAATCTCCAAAGTTTATTATCCGGGTTTAGAAACTCATCCACAGTATGCTTTAGCAAAAGAACAAATGCACGGATTTGGTGGTATGATATCTATGGTAATCAATGGAGATTTATATGATGCTAAAAACTTTCTTTCTAGACTTGAGGTATTTACTCTAGCTGAGAGTTTAGGTGGAGTTGAAAGTTTAATTGAACACCCTGCAATTATGACTCACGCTTCATTACCAAAAGAAAAACGTGAAAGTTTAGGAATTGTGGATGGTTTTATTAGGTTATCAGTTGGTATAGAAGATTTTACGGATTTAAAATATGACCTTGAAAATGGTTTATCCTAGAAAAAGCAGTTGAGATCGTAGCGAGAATGACTAATGTGCTGAATTTTAAAGATTTTTTCATGTTTTTTTGACGAAGGCAT
>MHBB01000113.1 GCA_001803185.1 Legionellales bacterium RIFCSPHIGHO2_12_FULL_35_11 | reverse complement strand
AATGTTATTTGGAGAGCGGATAAAAGCCATATAACCATCACGTGGTGGACGGTTAATTACAATGCCTGCATCTTGTAGTCGTTGACAGGTTGCGTAAATATTATCGACCCCATAGGCCAAATGGCCAAAATGGCGTCCTTCAGGGTAAGGTTGAGGATCCCAATTATAGGTTAACTCGAGCATCGGTCATGCATTGTTTTTACTTGTGTTAAATCATCTGGTGCTGCTAAGAATACCAAAGTAAATCGACCTTGTTCGTGCTCTGTGCGTTTGACTTCGACCAGTCCCAGTTTATTGCAATAAAACTCAAGTGATTCATCCAGGCTGGATACTCTGACCATGGTGTGTAGGTAGTTCATTCAGGTATTCCTATAAGTTGGTTGATTTTGTTATGCGTTAACTAATGTTAGGATAGTAGCATCCAATTTGCGAGTATCATGTTGATACGTTATTGATGAATATTTTTTACTTAGATTCAGACATTGAAGCCTGCGCACGTTTTCATTGCGATAAGCATATTGTCAAAATGATTTTGGAGTCCGCACAAATTCTATGTACTGTATTATGGATGAATGGTATTCCTGCACCGTATCGAGCAACTCATCAGCACCATCCATGCGTATTATGGGCGAATGAATCATTATCTAATTGGCTTTGGTTAAAAGAGTTAGCAAATGCCTTGAATAAGGAATATCAATATCGATTTAACCATCAAAAAAATCATAAATCATACGATGTGATATTGAATCTTGAAAATCCACCGCTTATTGATCTTGGTTTAACAAAACGACCGCAAGCTTTGCCTGATGAATTTAAGCAATCGGATCCTGTAAAAGCATATCGAGCTTATTACCAAGATCGCAAACAACATTTGGCTCGTTGGACAAAACGAGCAGTTCCTGAATGGTATGCTAAATGATAGACAAAGTAACACGCGGTACGTTTTTCAAACAAATCGCTCATCATCATGCTGTGCAATGTTTTAGTGTTTTATTTGAATCACCCCACACGCAACCCTTTCTCCACCACCACCTAATGCGGGTGCATCCGAGTAATTATCACCATTCGCATGCACCATCACGGCTAATCCTTTAAGATCAGATGTTTTTAAACGAGGCGCTAATATTGGCGTATGTGCTTGCCCATCTGCATCGACGTAAAGCACAGGCAGATCACCTAAATGACCATTGCCATATGGTCCCTGATGCGTATTTGCGTTTTGAGGATCAAAATGTCCGCCCGCAGCCATAGCATGGTCATTGCAATTTGCATGTTGGTGAAGATGAAAGCCATGTAAGCCTGCAGGTAGGGCAGTGAGGTTTGGCGTAATGAGTAAACCGAAAGGCGTATCTTGGAAATCAACACTACCTAATAATTTATGATTGTTGTCTGCTGTGTAGATATCGGTGGATACCTGCGTCGCGAAGCAAGAAAGACTTAGCAAGCTGTTGAGAAAAAATATTACAAGGAATTTTTGCATGCCGGTTTCACCTCAAGAATATACTGATATACTGAAACTGATTATTTTAATATATAACGCGATGACAATGACATGCAATAGTTTGAATGGAACTTCCTATGCTATCGCATTTTCCTAATATGCATTAAATGGATCGCTATATGCCCAACACCACCAAGATAACGCAAGCTAATCTTTCAATAAATACCATAGGGCGTGGAACCCAAGATATTACCGCAGAGATTATTTCTGCGGTAACCAATACAAAGATACAAGCGGGACTTTGCCATTTATTCATACACCATACTAGCGCTTCATTGATTCTATGTGAGAATTACGATAGCCAAGTGCGCAGAGATTTAGAAAATTATCTTATACGACTGGTGCCTGATGGTGATCCTTTGTTCAAACATGTTAGTGAAGGGCAGGATGACATGCCTGCACACATTCGCACCATATTAACGCAGACCAGTCTAACTATACCAATCCAAAATGGGAAATTAGCGTTAGGTACATGGCAAGGCATTTATCTTTATGAGCACCGCTATCAACCCCATCACCGCAATATACTGATTACCAGCATGGGTTATTAAAAAGCCTTTATTGTTGAATGAACCCCTCATGTACAAGATCGTCTTTTAATTTTTGATAATGGTATTTTTTTCGGATGAACCAGATATGACGCCGTAAAATTTGGCATTATCAAACGATATCATTTAAGTTCATTTAATTCCATGGGTTTAAAACCTATTGACGATGATAAAAATACATTTAACAATTGGTTTTTTAGGTCAAATTAAAGCTTTGTTGATAAAAGGGTAATCGTCATAACCTTCAGAAGGGATAATCATGTTTGGATTTAATTGTACTCAAAATTTTAAGGATCACGTTTGTTCAGCCGTTAATAAAATTGCTGATGATTGTGTCGCCAGCAGTAATCTGCAGTGGGTCGTTCATTCTTTTCAGGTCAAACGGAAAAGTTGTGTGGTTGCCATGCACGTGATGAGTCGGTATAGCATTCTTTTTGCAAATATAAAAAAAATGGATCCCGACTCTTTTTTCAAATTATTTATGTTCAGGTTATATAATGAAATGAATTTTCTATGTGGATTGGATGATGTTACCAGTCAACGCGTGCTTACAAAGCTAAGCAAATATGCTGAGTTTAATTATTGTAAGAGTTATAACCGAAGTGTTCAGGCGCACATTAATGATGTGATTTTTCATTTCAGAGATCAGATCGAGCTGGCGGGTAGATTACCAAAAGATGATGATGAACTGTTTTCTTCTGGTTATTATGTAAATCGATTGCTTCGGTCAACGTTTGAGGATCAAGATTATTTTTATCCAGAAGAGCGAATAGTCGATTTTTGGAGGACCTTTGTTGAACAACTGGACGTACAGATGGAGTCAACCATGAATTTAGACAGTAAACAACACAACAAAGTTATTTCTTTCAGTGATTACAAGAAAAACAAGGATCTTATGTAGGATCATGGGGAAGAAGGCCGGATAGTTACTTAAGTGACTTGGCCTAGAAACATATGTTATTTGTGATAAATGTAACTATCACAAATAACGGACTTATGGTAACATAGCTAAATATTATGATATAACATGCTATATATTTAAACTTATTAAAAATATTTTGCGTTGGCGTCTAAATTTGGTATATAATAAGAGTATCCAAACCCGCCACGCCTCTTTACAATGCGGACCTCGGCGGGTTATTTATTTATGAATAAACAAAATTTCTCAAAGTCCCCAACTACTCCTGATGAACAAATATCACTATTAAAAAAACGTGGATTGGTGCTTAGTGACGAAGAATTTGCTCGTCATTGCCTATCAACAGTCAATTACTATCGATTATCCGCTTATCTAAAACCTTTTGAAAAAGACAAAACATCTCATACGCTAAACTCATCGACGACGTTTGATGATATTTGGAATGTATACGCTTTTGATCGCGAGCTAAGATTGAGATTTCTAAAGTTTTTAAAATACATACCAATATTGTGGAGTCATCAATCGAGCCGCTTAGATACACCAGAAATATATGTGCTCATCACTTACGATTATGGGATAGATGGTTTGTATATAAACCGCGTCAAATCGATGAGCTTATAACCTCTAACTGTCAACCAGGAACACTAAAAGAGCAAATTGTATTACTCATGTTATTTCATTTCGCAATCTCACCAAACTCTTTTTGGAAAGAAAAACTTTATTGCTTATTTGAAAAGCACATAACGCCATCAATGCCAATAGGGCTGATGGGAATCAATCATGATTGGAGAAATGACCTTTTGTGGAAGATAATATGAAGCAGTCTATTAGACAAAATACGTCGACTGTTGCAATGCCTGTAGCAATTTTTGACACCGTACAGAATATAAAAAAAATTAATCTTCCTTCACATATAAAACTGACATTCGCCAATGAAGATTTTGAATTAGCGCGCAATTTTTTACGAGAGTATGACGGTAATGATGCAACCTATAATAGTTATCGTCGTGAAGTAGAGCGTTTATTACAATGGGCTTGGTTAATTCAAAAAAAATCGATTCTTAAATTATCTCGCCTTGATATGGAGGAGTATTTAAAGTTTTGTAAGTCCCCTCCTCTGCATTGGATTGCGACAGCCAAAGTACCCCGTTTTATAGAGCAAAACGGCATACGTATACCCAACAGTGCATGGCGACCATTTGTTGTGACTGTTAGTAAAGTTGCAGCACGCCAAGGTGTGACGCCTCAACCAAAAGAATATTTAATGTCTGATAGGGCGTTTAAAGAAATTTTTTCAGTGCTTGGTAGTTTTTTCAATTATCTGATTATCGAGGGCTTTACCGAGCTTAACCCAGTTTTACAGATCCGGCAAAAAAGTCGTTTTTTACGTAAAAATCAGGGTGTGCCGGTTATTCGTCGCTTAACCGAATTACAATGGGATTATGTGATTGAAACAGCAAAACAATTGGCGGCAGTTAATCCCAAAAAACATGAACGCACCTTATTTATTATGGGCGCGCTATATGGTATGTACTTACGAATTTCAGAATTAACTGCGTCAGTGAGGTGGGAACCTAAAATGAATCATTTTTATAAAGATAATGATGATAACTGGTGGTTTACAACCGTTGGCAAAGGTAATAAACAACGCAATATTACGGTGAGTGATGCAATGCTTGCTTCATTAAAGCGATGGCGAAAATACTTAACTCTGACCGCCCTTCCGTCACCAGATGATAATTCGCCGCTGGTTCCTAAAGAACGTGGTGTTGGCGCTATTTCAAGTACCAATCAAATTCGAAACATTGTGCAATTTTGTTTTGATTATACCATCAATCGCATGCAAGCAGATGGCTTTGAAGAAGAGGCAAATAATCTCCAATCGGCAACCGTACATTGGTTGCGACATACTGGCATTTCGGATGATGTAAAGATTAGGCCTCGCGAACATGTGCGAGATGATGCAGGCCATAGTTCATCGCTCATTACGGATAATGCAAAATTTTTTCTGTAAATTTAGTTTTACTTCAATTTCCAATGGTTAATAATAAAACAAAAAATTATATGTACTTAAAATAAGTTA